>JBGSJD010000373.1:0-6398 GCA_041742195.1 Hyphomicrobiaceae bacterium | reverse complement strand
CGGCCGGCTTCATGATCGCGTCCGGTCTCGCCCGTGGCATCGACGCGGCGGCCCACGACGCATCGCTGGCAACGGGAACGATCGCCGTTCTCGCGGGCGGCATCGATTTCGTCTATCCGCCGGAGAATGCCGGACTTCACGCGCGCATCGCCGAGAGCGGCTGCCTCGTGACCGAAATGCCCCCCGGATTCCACCCCCGGGGCCAGGACTTTCCGCGGCGCAACCGCATCGTCTCGGGCATGTCGCTCGGCGTCCTCGTGATCGAGGCGGTGCGCCGCTCCGGCAGCCTGATCACCGCCCACGCGGCCAACGAGCAGGGACGTGTCGTGATGGCGGTTCCCGGCCATCCCCTCGATCCGCGATCGGAAGGCCCCAATGGCTTGCTGCGCCAGCCGGGCGTCACCATGGTCACGTCTGCAAACGACGTGCTCGAGGTTCTCGAGCCCATGCGGCGCAAGTTGTCGGGCGCCGGACCGCGACTGGCCGAGGCGAGCAACGGCACGATCTGGGAGGCCGATAGTCCCGGGCAGGCCGAAGAGCCTTTGCCGACACGCTCGACGCACGCGGTCACGATGCACCCTCCGCCGAGCGACGATGGAGCAGGCAGCATCGACGCCGACGCGATGGTCCTCTCGGCACTGGGCCCCGCCCCGGCAACCATCGACGACATCGCGCGCGCAACCGGGTTGAGCGCCAGGGCCGTGAAGATCGCGCTGATGGAATTGTCGCTGGCGGGACGGGTCGAGCAGCACGGCAACCAGCTGGTCTCGCTCAAGGACCCGTGAGGGAGTACCTTCAGGCACGCCCACGACGGAAGCGCCTGCCGTCAGCGACGCCTCATCTGCAGATTGGCCTCGGTTTGGGCCAGAACCAGAAGTCCTGCGAGGGTCGGGCAAAGCAGACGCTCTGCAATATCGGCGAGTTCGCCGGTGAGATCGGCCAGATAAGCAAGCTGATCGGCATCGGACGCCCTTGCCGTCGGCTCCGGCACGCCGTAGATGGGTGGCTCGCTCGGATCCGTCGACTCTCCGGATCCTGGACCGTTGGGTATCGACCGATCAGCCCCCTGTACCGTCATTCGAATATCCTCCCGACTGTCCATACGGCCACGGATCGAATCTGCACGCAGCCTAGGGCAGCGCCAAATGATTGGCAATCTATGGTTGCATAAAATTAACGACACACCCAGAGATCATCGTTCAGGCCCCGTTTGACAGGAAGTCCCCTGTCAACCATATCGGGGTAGGTAGTCAGGGCCGCCGAGAGCGTGCCACCGCGCCCAGGCACCTCGGATAGACACCAGCGGACAAAGCGAACGGACGCAAATGAACGTTGTAATTGTCGAATCCGCCGCCAAGGCGAAAGCCATCAACAAGTATCTGGGCTCTGGCTTCAAGGTCATCGCGAGTTTCGGACACGTCCGGGACCTGCCGTCGAAGGATGGCTCGGTCGAGCCCGCGAACGACTTCGCCATGCACTGGTCGTCCGATGACGAGCGGTCACGCAAGGTGATGCGCGAGATCACGGAGGCCGTCCGCAAGGCCGACAAGCTCATTCTGGCGACCGACCCCGATCGCGAAGGCGAGGCCATTTCCTGGCACATCCTGGAGTTGTTGAACGAGAAGAAGGCCTTGAAGAAGGGCACGCCGGTCGAGCGCGTCACGTTCAATGCCGTCACCAAGCAATCCGTCCTCGATGCGATGAAGGCCCCGCGCGAGATCGACGCGCCGCTCGTCGAGGCCTATCTCGCCCGCCGCGCCCTCGACTATCTCGTCGGTTTCACGCTCTCGCCGGTGCTGTGGCGGAAGCTGCCCGGCGCAGCGTCTGCGGGCCGCGTGCAGTCCGTCGTGCTGCGGCTCATCTGCGACCGTGAACTCGAGATCGAGAAGTTCAGGACCGACGAGTACTGGACCATCCTCGCCCGCCTCAAGACCGCCAAGGCCGAGGAATTCGAAGCCCGCCTGCACGCCATCGACGGCGCGCGGCTCGACCGGCTGGCGATCAAGAACGAAGCCTCCGCCAGCGCTATCAAGGCCGCCGTCGATGGCCGCGCATTCGAAGTCGTGTCGGTCGAGAAGCAAGCGCGCAAGCGCAATCCCTACGCCCCGTTCTCGACGTCGACCTTGCAGATGGACGCCTCGCGCCGCCTCGGCTTCTCGGCCAAGCAGACGATGCAGGTCGCCCAGCGCCTTTACGAGGGCGTCGATCTCGACGGCGAGACGGTGGGCCTGATCACCTACATGCGAACCGACGGCGTCACGATCATTCCCGAAGCCATCGCCCAGATCCGGCGCCAGATCGAGAGCGACTTCGGCCGCCGCTACGTTGCGCCGTTCATCCGCGACTACAAGGCCAAGGCGAAGAATGCCCAGGAGGCGCACGAGGCCATCCGTCCGACGGACGTGACGCGGCGCCCGCAGGACGTCACCCGCTATCTCGATCGCGACCAGGCCCGGCTCTACGAGCTGATCTGGAAGCGCGCGGTGGCCTCCCAGATGGCCTCCGCCGACGTCGAGCAGACCACCGCCGACATCGACGTCAAGGGGGCCGACGGCAAGCGCTACGGCTTCCGCGCCACCGGTTCGGTCATCCAGTTCGACGGCTTCCTGAAGCTCTATGAGGAAGGCCGCGACGACCGCCAGCGCGCCATCGACAAGGGCAAGGAAGACAAGTCCGGCGACGAGGACGACCAGAGCCGCCTTCCCGCACTCGCGGGCGGCGACCGCCTCACGCCACGCCTCATCGACACCAATCAGCACTTCACCCAGCCGCCCGCGCGCTTCACCGAGAGTTCGATCGTGAAGCGCATGGAGGAACTCGGCATCGGCCGTCCCTCCACCTATGCGTCGACGATGGGCACCCTCGTCGATCGCAGTTACGTCCGCATGGAGAAGAAGCAGATCGTCCCCGAGGACAAGGGCCGGCTCGTCACCGCCTTCCTCGAGCGCTTCTTCTCGCGCTACGTCGAGTACGATTTCACGGCCAGCCTCGAGGAGAAGCTGGACCTGATCTCGGACCACAAGCTGGCCTGGAAAGAGGTGCTGCGCGAATTCTGGCGCGAGTTCATGGAGGCCGTCGAAGGCACGAAGGAGCTGAAGGTCTCCGACGTGCTCGACGCCCTGAACGAGCTGCTCGGCCCCCACATCTTCCCGGACAAGGGCGACGGCTCGAACCCGCGTACCTGCCCGAAGTGCGGGATCGGCACGCTGTCGCTCAAGATCTCGCGCGGCAACGGCGCGTTCGTGGGCTGCTCGAACTATTCGAGCGAAACCAGTCCGTGCCGCTACACCCGCCAGCTCTCCCAGTCCGGTGACGGCCCGGACAGCGGTCTCGTCGATGGCAAGGTGCTGGGCCTCGACCCGACGTCGGGCGAGGAAGTCACCATCCGCACCGGCCGCTTCGGCACGTATCTCCAGCTCGGCGAGGCCAAGTCCAAGGACGAGAAGCCCAAGCGCTCGTCGCTGCCCAAGGGCTGGGACCCGGCCACCATCGATATCGAGCGCGCGCTCATGCTGCTCAACCTGCCGCGCGAAATCGGCCCGCATCCCGAGGACGGCGAGATGATCAACGCTGGCCTCGGCCGCTACGGTCCCTACGTCCAGCACGGCAAGCGCTACGCCAACGTCGAATCGATCGAGGACGTCTTCACCATCGGCATCAACCGCGCGGTGACGGTCCTCGCCGAGAAGGCGGCCGGCAAGGGCGGCCGATTTGGCCGCGGTCAGGCCCAGCGCGAGGTTCTGAAGGACCTCGGCGAGCATCCCGAGTTCGGCGGCAAGATGGAGATCCTGAACGGCCGCTACGGCCCCTACATCTCCCACAACAAGGTGTTCGCCAACGTTCCGCGCGGCAAGGAGCCGGCCGAGGTGACCTCCGCCGAGGCCGTGCTGCTGCTCGCCGAGCGCGCGGCGAAGGGGCCATCGAAAGGCAAGCCGAAGAGGGCGTCAGGCGGCAAGCCGAAGGCGGCGGCTGACAAGGCCGACGGTGCTCCACCGGCCCGCAAGACAGCCGCGAAGGCGGCCCCGAAAAAGAAGCCCGGCACCAAGTCCGCCCCCAAGAAGGACGCCGCAGAGTAGCCGGCGTCGCTGAGCGCTGGACATTGCCTCCAATGTTTCGGCTGCCAGCACCCTCACCACGTGCGTTTCCGGGCGAAGGGCCGCGATAGCGCGCCCGGAGGCCCGGGATCGCTGCCATTGGATTCTAGGCCTCCTTGGCGATCACCATCTGCGTCTGCGTGATCATGGCGAGAAGTTTGCCGTCGGCGCTGGTGAGCCGCGTCTGCCAGACCATCGTGCGCCGCCCCTTGTGCAGCGGCACCGAAACGCCGGTGATCACATCGCCCATCTTCGCTGGCCGGAAGAAATTGGTCTTGCTCTCCATGGTCGTCGTCCCCGCCCCCTTCGGCAGGTTCACGACCGTGCCGGACGCCCCGAGATAATCCGCGAAGCTCATGTAGACGCCGCCATGCAGGATGCCGGTGCCATTCCCCATGTCCGACGTGACCGTGAGACGCCCTTCGATCCGGTCCAGCGTGGCGTCCACCACCTCGACCCCGAGCAGCCGCATGAATGGCGGCAGGTTCTTGCGCAGGCGTTCGGTCAGGTCGGTCACGGGCAGGCTCCTCGTCGGGTTGCAGGCCGGGCGCCGCACCATGCGGCCCCCTCGGATCAAGGTGAGCGCGTTTTCGGCGGCGCCCGCATCGCCAGCGCGAGCGGGATCGACAGCGTCGCGGTGATGGCGAACAGGTAGAAGGCGTTGATGTAGCCGATCATCGCGGCCTGCCGCTGGATCTCGCCTGCAAGGGCGAGCAGGCTGCGCGGTGTCGCCGTGCTCCACAGACCGACGGCCTCCGGCAGCGCCAGCGTCTTGTTGAAGTCGGTGACGAACTCCATCATTCCCGAGTAGCTGGCGGCCGTCGAGCGCACCAGGAGCAGGATCGAGAGCGAGATGAAGATGCTCGATCCGAAATTTCGCACCAGATGGAAGAGCGCCATTCCCTCGGTGATCTGCCGCACCGGCAGGGTGGCGAACGCAAGCACCGACATCGGCGTGAAGGCGAGACCGAAACCGAAGCCCTGCACGAAGTTTGTCCAGAAGACGAGGCTCGACGTCAGGTTGATGTCGAGCTGCGCCATGGCGAACCCGGACACCGCCTGCGCCCCGAGCCCACAGGCGAGCGCCGTTCGCGGATAGTACTTGGTCATCGGCACGATGATCAGGAACGACGCCCAGTTGCCGAACCCGCGTCCGGCGAGCAGCATCCCGATCGCGTCGTCCGGATAGCCCCTGAGATCGTGCAGGAGGCCGGGAAAGAGCACCATCGGCGTGAAGCTCAGCATCCCCATCACGAACGCGACGACGAGCCCGATCGAGAAGTTCCGGTCGAGCAGGATGCGCATATCGACGAACGGCTTCTCGCTCGTCAGGCTGTGCACGATGAAAACCCAGAACGCCAGCGCTGCGACGACGGCCTCGATCACGATCTCGGTGCTGTCGAACCAGTCGAGCCGATGCCCTCGATCCAGCATCAGCTGCGTCGCGCTGATGGCGAGGCTGAGCGCGATGAAGCCCGTCCAGTCGAAGCCGGCGGGATTGCGCTCGGTCCGGTCCCGGAGCGCGATCCAGACGAAGACCGTTGCGAGGATGCCGGGCGGCACGACCATGAAGAACGCGCCCCGCCAGTTCGTCGCCTCGCTGATGATGCTGCCGAGCACCGGCCCAGTCACCGGCCCGATGACGCCGCCGATGCCCCACATCATCATCACGAGCGGATGCAGATGACGTGGAAACGTGGCGAGCAGGATCGCTTGCCCCATCGGCATGATCGGCGCCCCGAAGAGGCCTTGCCCGACCCGGAACAGTACCAGCGTCTCGAGGCTCTGCGCCACGCCGCACAGGAACGAGAACACCGTCAGCCCGGCGACCGAGATGAACATGACGTTGCGCCAGCCGAGCCTGAGCGCCAGCCAGCCCGTCAGCAGCGTTGCGACGGCAGTCGCCACCAGATTGAAGGTCACGACCCAGGCGATCTGCTCCGGCGTCGCCGCCATCGCGCCCTTGATCTGCGGCAGCACCACGTTGGCGAGCGTGATGGTCATGCCGTTCAGCATCGTCGCGAGCTGAACCATCAGCAGGATCAGCCACTGGCGCGGGCTGATGCTCGAAAGACCGCCGCCTTCACTCATCCGTTATGCGAGACCGCGCGCGGCCATCCGACAGGGAAGTCCGGTCCCTCGAACGGTGCCCCGTCCTCGAACTCGAGATGCGGGAACGGCGGCGAGGTCCGGCCTTGCCGCTTGGCGAAGCGCGCGTCATCGCCGACCCACCGGAACGAGATCGCGCGGCGCCGGTTGCCGGTGGAGTTGGCCGGCGCTCCATGCAGCGTGCGGAAATCGAAG
>JBGSJD010000372.1:0-1933 GCA_041742195.1 Hyphomicrobiaceae bacterium | reverse complement strand
TGCGCCACTCGCATGGCGACGACGTGCTGCACGGGCCCGAGGCGGGCGAACCGGCCGAGGCCTACACGCCGCCGGTGGAGTTTCCCTATCCCGAAGACGACCGCGGACATGCGGCCGCCGATCATCCCGAGGACGTGGCGCAGGCCATCGAAACGGCGCGCGTCGCGCCGTCCGAGATCGATGCCGACGACGACACGGACGATGACGCCGCGGGCGGTGCCAATCCGGACGACGACCTCGTGGAGCAGGTCGCGACCGAGGACGATGCGCTGGAGGAAGTGCCTGAGCGGCCTCGCCGGCGGGCCCGCCAGTACAAGATCCAGGAAGTGATCAAGCGGCGCCAGATCATGCTGGTGCAAGTCGTCAAGGAGGAGCGCGGCAACAAGGGGGCGGCGCTCACGACCTACATTTCGCTCGCCGGCCGCTATACCGTGCTGATGCCCAATACGGCTCGTGGCGGCGGCATTTCGCGCAAGATCACGCAACCGCAGGATCGCAAGCGGCTCAAGGCCATCGCGGAAGAGCTCGACGTGCCGGAGGGCATGGGCCTCATCATCCGCACGGCGGGCGCGGCGCGGACCAAGCAAGAAATCAAGCGGGACTACGAGTACCTGCTGCGGCTCTGGGAAAGTGTCCGGGACCTCACCCTGTCGTCGACCGCGCCAAGCCTCGTCTACGAGGAAGGCAACATCATCAAGCGGGCGATCCGGGACCTCTACTCGAAAGAGTTCGACCAGATCGTCGTCGCTGGCCAGCATGCGCACCGTGAAGCCCAGGACTTCATGGAAATGCTGATGCCCGGCAGCGGCGGCCATGTCGCCAGCTACAATGCGCCCGAGCCACTGTTCGCGCGCTACGGCATCGAACGCCAGCTCAACGCGCTGTTCAGCCCCCACGTCACGCTGCGTTCCGGCGGCTACATCGTCATCAACCAGACCGAAGCGCTGGTGGCGGTCGACGTGAACTCCGGCAAGTCGACGCGCGAGTTCTCGATCGAGGAGACGGCGCTCAACACCAATCTCGAAGCGGCCGAGGAAATCGCCCGGCAACTCAAGCTCCGGGACCTGGCCGGCCTGATCGTCGTCGATTTCATCGACATGGAGGAAAAGCGCAACAACAGGTCGGTCGAGCGACGCCTGAAGGATGCGCTCCGACACGACAGAGCCCGAATCCAGGTCGGCCGCATTTCACATTTCGGCCTGCTCGAGATGTCGCGTCAGAGGCTGCGCGCCGGTGTGCTCGAAGGCTCGACGTCGCAGTGTCCGCACTGCCAGGGCACGGGCATCATCCGGTCGATCGAGTCCGTGGCACTCGCCGTGCTCCGAGGCATCGAGGATCAGCTGCTGAAGCAGCCCGGCTCCCTCGTCGCGCAGACCACCGCCGAAGTGGCGCTCTACATTCTCAATCACAAGCGGGCGTTCATCGCCGAGGTTGAACGTCGCGACGGCGTCAGCATTCGGGTCGAAGCCAACGAGCGGATGCAGGGCGCGAACTTCTCCATTGAGCGCATCGCGGCACCGCTCATCCCTGCCAAGCCGGCGCCCCGCGCGGCCGTCAGCATGGAATGGGGCTTCGATCGGGACGAAGACGTGGCGGACGTCGAAGAGATCGTCGAGGCCGGCGACATCGCTGGTGACGATGCGCCCGTACGAGACGGAGTGGAGCGGCGGGACGGTGAAGGCAGTGAAGGCGACGACCGTCGCGGACGCCGCAGGCGGCGGCGGCGGGGTCGGCGTGATCGTGACGGCGAGACAAGGCCGCAACTGGTCGCCACCGACGACGCCGACGGCCATTCCCATCATGAGCACGATGGCGATGCCCCGGGTCACGCCGACGACGGCCCGGACGACGACATGGTCGCCATCAGCGACGGTGACAGCGAAGCCACCGATGGTGGCCGCGAAGCCGGTGACGGCCATCCGGGCGAAGGTGG
>JBGSJD010000371.1:0-6311 GCA_041742195.1 Hyphomicrobiaceae bacterium | reverse complement strand
GGTGGGCGCGGTGCCGGCGCCGTCTCGTTGGCCCAAGGCCACCAGCCGGACTGCGACGACGCCTGCGGTACGACGGAGCCGTGGACAGCCAACGCCGCGACACACGCCAGCATGGCGATGCCGAGCCTTCCCCGGAGCCTGGAGCCCGATGCTGCCACTCTCGTCGCCTCGTATGCTGCCGATGCGCGCCCAATTCGCTGCAGGACGCTAGACATGCGTATGCGGCAGCATCATGGTCATGGCAACTCACACTCCCGCTGTGGCGGATCGCCGTTGTGGACAGAGGCCCGAGGGGCCCTCTTCCAGGGCGCAAGAGCAGGGCGGGCAGCGCAACCGGAGGATCGGACGATGACGGCAGACATGGCGGCGGCGGCCGCGTCGGAGCTTCTCAAGGCGCGTCGGAGCGGGACGCCTATAGCGGCCTTGCCCGACGCATGTCGGCCGAAGACGCCTAGCGAGGGCTACCAGGCGCAGGCGGCCTTCATCGGGCTCTGGGACGATGCGGTCGCGGGCTGGAAAGCCGGGGCGACGGCGAAGCCCGTGCAGGAGAAATTCGGGCTCGACGAGCCGTTCCTCGGGCCGATGTTCGCGAGAACGGTGATGCAGAGCCCGGCCGAGGTGCCTGCTGCCACTTACGATCTCAGGCCGCCGGCCGAGAACGGCAAGCGCAGCGTTGCGGTCGAGGTGGAGTTCGCCTTCCGGATGGGGCGCGAGATCGGGCCGCGCGCAGGCGGGTGGAGCGAGGCCGACGTGCTCGAGGCGGTCGAGGCCATGATTCCGGCGATCGAGATCATCACGCCGCGGTTCAAGGCGCTGCCGTTCGGCTCGGCCGGCGAGGCGCTCGCGGATTGCGGGCTCAACGGCGGGATCGTGCTCGGGACGCCGGTCGCGGACTGGCGAGCCATCGATTTCCCGGCGCATGCGACCAAGCTCGTCGTCGACGGCAAGACCGTTGTCGAGGGAACGGGCGCGCTGGTGCTCGGTAACCCGCTGGCGTCGCTCGTCTGGCTCGTCATCAACGTGACGCGGCTCGGGCACACGATCGGCAAGGGGCAGGTGCTCACGACCGGATCGATGACCGGTATCGCGCACGTGGAGCAAGGCTCGGAGGCGGTCGGCGACTTCGGACGGCTCGGGCGCGTGGTGGCGAACATCGCCTGATCCACGCTTGACCGGAATTGCGTGAAAGCGCATAAGCGCGGCCATGAAGCGGAACGACGCGAAACCTGCCGTCAACATGTGTTGCGGCATCATTATTACGAGCTAGCTCAATCGCTGGCGCGCGGCCCGCTTCTTTGCCCATTCTACGACAGAGAACAGCCCCTCGCCAGCCGAGTGGCCGATGCGTTGCGTAATGCATCCCATCGGTGCCTGGCCAGGGGACTGTCATGGTGCTGCAACTCTACAATACGCTGACGCGCCGCAAGGAGCGGTTCGAGCCGATCGATCCGACGAACGTGCGCATGTATGCGTGCGGGCCGACGGTCTATGACTTCATTCATATCGGCAACGGGCGCATGCTCGTCGTGTTCGATCTGCTGTTCCGAGTGCTCCGACAGACGTTCGGACCGGAACACGTCACCTATGCGCGCAATATCACGGACGTCGACGACAAGATCAACGCGCGCGCGGCCGAAGAAGGCGTGGCGATCGCAGACGTTACGGAGCGGACGACACGCCAGTTCCACGCCGATGCGGCAGGCCTCCTGTGCCTGCCGCCCACCGTCGAGCCGCGCGCCACGGGCCATATCGACGAAATGATCGCGATCTGCGAACTGCTCGTCGAGAAGGGGCACGCGTACGTGGCCGCCGGGCACGTGCTGTTCGATGTGCCGAGCATGCCCGACTACGGACGCCTCTCGAACCGCTCGGTCGAGGAGATGGAAGCCGGAGCGCGCGTCGACGTGGCGCCCTACAAGCGTAGCCCCATGGATTTCGTGCTCTGGAAGCCATCGAAGCCCGGGGAGCCCAGCTGGGCGAGCCCCTGCGGCATAGCCGAGCCCGGGCGTCCGGGCTGGCACATCGAGTGCTCGGCGATGGCGGGCAAGCATCTCGGGCCGGTGTTCGACATTCACGGTGGCGGGATCGATCTCGTCTTTCCGCACCACGAGAACGAAATCGCGCAGTCACGGTGCGCGCACGGCACTGCCGTGATGGCGAACGTCTGGATGCACAACGGGTTCCTCGAGGCCGAGGCCGGCGAGAAGATGTCCAAGTCGCTCGGCAACTTCATCACGGTTCGCGAATTGCTCGATCAGGCGCCGGGCGAAGCCGGACGGCTCGCGTTGCTCTCGTCGCATTATCGGCAGCCTTTGCCGTGGACCGAGAGGCTCGTGCTCGACTCGCGGCGCACGCTCGATCTCTGGTACGAGCTCGCGGCCGATGCCGAAGACGACGGTCAGATCGCGCCGGAGGTTCTCGAGGCACTTCTCGACGATCTCAATACGCCGAGAGCCATTGCAGCCATGCATGTGTTGCGGGCCGAGGCTGCGAAGGGCAGCCGCGCCGCGAAGGCCAGTCTCAAGGCATCGGCTCGGCTCATGGGGTTTCTTCAGTCGTCGCTGGAGACTTGGCGCGCCTGGCGTCCGGCGGGGGTCACCATCGACGAACCTCGCGTCGAGGGCCTCATCGCCGCCCGTCTCGAAGCGCGGAAGCGCAAGGATTTCGCGGAGAGCGACCGCATCCGCGACGAGCTTGCCGCGATGGGAGTCCAGCTCAAGGACGAAAAGAACAAAGAGACCGGCGAATTCGAGACGACGTGGGACGTGAAACGATGAAGCCGGCGCATCCCTTGCGCCCGTTCCTGCCGGCGGACACCATTCGACTGCAGGACCTGCTCGGGCAATCGATCGAGGAACTGACCGGCGAGGACTACGACGAGGAGCAGCGCCTCGCTTGGATGTCGGGCGCGGCCGATGCCATCGCGTTCGCCAAGCGCCTCGGGGAAAATCTGACGCTGATCGTCGAGCAGGATGGCGAGATCGAAGGGTTCGCGAGCCTGAAGGCGAACACCGAAATCGATCTGCTGTTCGTGCATCCGTTCTCGATCCGGGAGGGCGTCGGCACGGCGCTGATCGATGCGCTCGAGCGGATCGCGGCCGCGCGCGGAGCGGAAAAGCTGACGGCGGACGTCAGTGATACGGCCTACGAGTTCTTTCTCGGTCGGGGATATCAGCCGGTGCGGCGGAACAATATCCCGATCGGCGACGTGTGGCTCGCCAACACGACGATGACCAAGACGCTGGCCAAAGGCTCTGCGACGACGCAAGGCGCCTCCGACGAGGGGGAGCGCTCGTGAGCACCGATTGGAGCGGCGGATGCCAATGCGGTGCGATCCGGTTCCGCGCCGCTCGGCTCGGTCGCGCCTCGCTCTGTCACTGCCGCATGTGCCAGAAGGCATTTGGCAGCGTCGGCGGTCTTCTCGTGACGGCGCACGATCTCGTGTGGACACGTGGCGCGCCGAGCCACTTCGTCAGCTCGGACACCGTGCGGCGCGGCTTCTGCCGCGCGTGCGGCACGCCGCTGACGTTCGAAGAGGGCGCGAGCGTCGATGTGGCGATAGCCGCGTTCGACCGCGCGCAGGAGATCGTGCCGGTGATCCAGCTCGCGACCGATGCTCGCCTGCGCTGGCTCGATGATCTCGCGCAGATCCCGGGGCCGAGCCCGGACGAAGCGGTGCGCCAGGACGCGCGCTACCAGCGCATTACGTCGCGTCAGCATCCCGATCACGACACGGACGACGAGAGGAGAGCGCCATGAAGCCACCGGAGACGCCGTTTCCCAAGCACTGGCTCTATTACATCGTGCTCAAGCTCGCGATCCTCGCGGCTGCGTCGGCGCTGTTCTTCAAGCTCTACGGATATTGGTGATCCATGCCCAAGCGAGACAGGCTCTATCTCTTCGATACGACGCTGCGTGACGGTGCGCAGACGCAGGGCGTCGATTTCTCGGCGGCCGACAAGCGACGCATCGCGGGGGTGCTCGATGATCTCGGCATCGATTACGTCGAGGGCGGGTATCCCGGTGCGAACGACACCGACACGGAGTTCTTTGCCGAGCCGCCGAAATTCAGGTCGGCGACGTTCACGGCGTTCGGCATGACCAAGCGCGCGGGCCGCTCGACGGCCAACGATCCCGGCTTTCTCGCCGTGGTCAAATCGTCGGCGCCGGCCGTCTGTCTCGTCGCCAAGGCGTGGGACTACCATGTGCGCGTGGCGCTCGGGATCACGAACGAGGAAAACGTCACCGGCGTGCGCGAGAGCGTCGAGGCAATCGCGGCCGCCGGCAAGGAGCCGATGATCGACTGCGAGCACTTCTTCGACGGCTACAAGGCGAACCCCGCCTACGCTCTCGAAGTGGCGAAAACCGCCTACGAGGCCGGTGCGCGGTGGGTCGTGCTCTGCGATACCAACGGCGGGACGCTGCCGCACGAAATCGAGCGCATCGTCGGCGAGGTCGTCGGCCACGTGCCGGGAAGCCACCTCGGGATCCACACGCACAACGACACGGAGCAGGCGGTCGCCAACTCGCTGGCGGCGGTGCGTGCCGGGTGCCGGCAGGTGCAGGGCACACTCAACGGTCTCGGCGAGCGCTGCGGCAACGCCAACCTGACGTCGCTCATTCCGTCTCTGCTGCTGAAGCCGGATCTCGCGAAGGCGTTCCAGATCGGCGTCAGCAAGGAGAAGCTCAAGCGGCTCACGGCTGCGAGCCGGCTGCTCGACGAGATGCTGAACCGGGCGCCGGCGCGGCAGGCGCCCTATGTCGGCGAGAGTGCGTTCGCGACGAAGGCCGGCATCCACGCCTCCGCGATCCTGAAGGAGCCCGAGACTTACGAGCACGTGCCGCCCGAGAGCGTCGGCAACCAGCGGCGCGTGCTCGTCTCGAACCAGGCGGGGAAGTCCAACATCATTTCGGAGCTGGAGCGGCTCGGCATCAAGGTGCCCAAGGGCGACGAGCGGATCGGGCAACTGCTCGAAGAGGTGAAGCAGCGCGAGGCGCTCGGCTACGCCTACGAGGGCGCGGATGCCTCGTTCGAACTGCTGGCGCGGCGGCTCCTCGGCGAGGTGCCCGAGTTCTTCACGGTCGACAGCTTCCGGGTGATCGTCGAGAAGCGGCACAACGCGCTCGGCAAGTTCATCACCGTATCGGAGGCGTCGGTGCGCGTCCTCATCGACGGCGAGGAGGCGCCGCTGTGGTCGGTGGCGGAAGGCAACGGCCCGGTCAACGCGCTCGACACGGCGCTGCGCAAGGATCTCGGCCGCTACCAGGACCTGATCCGCGACGTGGAACTCGTCGACTACAAGGTGCGTATCCTCACGGGGGGGACCGAAGCCGTGACGCGGGTGCTCGTCGAGAGCCGCGACAAGGCGAGCGGGCTCCGCTGGTTCACGGTCGGGGTGTCGCCCAACATCGTCGACGCCAGCTTCGAGGCGTTGACGGATGCCGTGACATGGAAGCTTCTTCGGGCCGGTGCGCGCAGCAGCCGGAAATCATCGGTCGCGCGATGGGGTCGGTCTTGACAGGTATCAATGTGGCCGCGCCAGCCTTGGCGCACGGTCATCTTACGTCCGGCATGCGTTGCGGGATCTTGGAGGAGTTGGCTTCGATGGCGACAGTGCGCACACTCTTGATCGCGCTTGCGAGCCTCTGCTTCGCGGCAGCGGCCCAGGCGGCCGACGAACTGGGTTACCGGGTTCACGTCAAGGCGGGCAAATACCAGGACGTGCGCGACGATCTCAAGGATGCGATCGTCAACAAGGGGCTCGTCATCGATTACGTCGGGCAGTTCAACGCCATGCTCGAGCGCACGGCGCAGGACACCGGCAGCGTGACGGCGCTCGGCGCCAAGTCGCCCTACAAGCAGGCTGAGTACATGCAGTTCTGCCCGGCGAAGCTCACACACGAGGCCGTCAGCGCGACGCCATTCGCGATCGCCAACTGCCCGATCGCGGTCTTCGTCTATGAACTCGGCTACGAGCCCGGCAAGATCTACGTCGGCTACCGGCTGCCCGTCGCGACGCCGTCGAAGCGGATGAAGGAGGTCAACGTCATGCTCATCGCGCTGCTCGACGAGATCGCCAAAGAGGCGACGAAGTAGGCGTGACCCGCCGGGCCGAAGCCCGGACGGCGCTCACCCCTTGGCGCGAGCCTTGGCGAAGTCGGGCTTGCGCTTCTCGAGGAACGCGGCGAACGCTTCGCGCGCCTCGGGTGACTGCAGCAGTTCGGAGAACGCCACGGCCTCGCGATCGATGTGCTCGCGGGTCGTGCTGCGTTGTGCCTGGCGCATGAGGCCCTTGGCGGCGACGAGTGCC
>JBGSJD010000370.1:0-16636 GCA_041742195.1 Hyphomicrobiaceae bacterium | reverse complement strand
CCCCAGAGCCGCGAGGCGCGCGCCGCCGCCGATCAGACCACGCGCCTGCTCGACCTTCTGGAAACCTCCGCGCGCTACTTCGAGGCCTGTCTCGCGAGCCCGGCCGGCGAGGAGGCCCGGCGCTACATCGTGAAGCGCGGTCTTCGCCGTGAAACCATCACCGAGTTCCGCATCGGATACGCGCCGCCCGGCCGCAACGAGCTAAAGAACGCGCTGGCGGCCAAAGGCTTCACCGCCGAAGAGATGGCGCTCTCCGGCATGCTGATCGCCGGGCCGGATATCCCGGTCGCCTACGATCGGTTCCGGAACCGCGTCATGTTTCCCATTGCCGACGCCAAGGGCCGCGTCATCGCATTCGGCGGCCGCGCTCTCGACGCCGGCGCACCGGCCAAATACCTGAATTCGCCCGAGACGCCCCTGTTTCACAAGGGCCACATCCTGTTCAACGCGCATCGCGCCCGGCCGGCGGCGTTCGAGACGGGCCGCGTTATCGCGGTCGAAGGCTACATGGACGTCATCGCCATGTCCGAGGCCGGCTTCCGTGAGGCCGTTGCCCCGCTGGGAACCGCGCTGACCGAGGATCAGGTGCAGCTCCTCTGGCGCATGTCGCCCGATCCGATCCTCTGCTTCGATGGCGACGCCGCCGGCCAGAAAGCCGCCTTCCGCGCCGTCGATACGGTGCTGCCCCACCTGAAGCCCGGTTTCACCGTCCGCTTCGCTTTCCTCGACGACGGTCTCGATCCGGACGACTTCATCCGCGCGCGCGGCCGCGATGCCTTCGCCAGCGTGCTGGCAGATCGAACCCGCCCGCTGTTCGACGTCCTGATGCAGAAGGAAGCCCTCGCCGGCGGCAACGCCCTGACCCCCGATCAGCGTGCCTCTCTCGAGGTCAGCCTGAAGGCGCTGGTCGCTCGAATCGGCGACCCGACGGTGCGCGCCCAGTACGAAGCCGAGCTGCGCCAGACGTTGTGGGAGAAGAGCCGGAAAGAAATTCGCGCCGTCACCGGTGGCGGCGGCCGACGCATGACCGCTGCGGCAGGCCGACGCAGGGACAACACCCAACTCGACTGGCGTTCGCGAGAGCGCGCCCGCCACGATCAGGCGAGGCAGACCCGTCCCATTCTGCCCGCCGTAGCCAGCAACGAGTTGATTGCCCACACGGAACAAACGCCACGCCGTGAGGCCTTGTTGCTGCTGACACTGCTCAACCATCCCTGGCTGCTTCTCGACGAGTCGGAAACGGTCGCGGACCTCACGTTCTCGGAGCCCGGGCTGGAGCGCCTCCGCGACGCGCTGCTGTCAGCGTCCATGAACGAGATTCTTCTTGACAGGGAGGCCATGGCTTCCCATCTCACGCGCACAGGCATGGCTCCGGTCCTAGCCCTCGTACAGCGTGCGATCACGCATAAAGGCGACAAGTTCGCCGAACCAGAGGCTGACCGGGCCGCCGTCGAGACAGGTTGGCATCATACCGTGGCCCTCCATCGTCGGGAGGCGTTGCGGCGTGAGCTGGCGAGTGCCGAGCAAGCTTGGCTGGATGAGGGCAGCGAGGATGCGTTTGCCCGCATCTGCGAGTTGCAGGCGCAGCTCAACCGGAGCGACGGCATGGAGCCGTCATCCGATGAGATCGTCAGTTGAGGGGAACGCGCTCACGCGGGCGCGGTCTCGCCCGCTTGGTCCTGCCCTTGGCTGTCGACGCCGTCGAGCACCGATTGAATCGGTTGCTCGGTCGGTGTCGCGACGGGTGGAGGTCGGTTCGGGGTCAGCCGTCTGAACGGGTTGCCAGTGACGCGTGCCGCACGCAGTAGTCGCCCAGAAACGGTCGCCGTGGCGATCGGTTCCAGCATCGAGGATGCACATGGCTCAGAAATCCGAGGAACAGGCCGGCGCCGCCACCGAGACGATCGAGAAGGACAGCCCGCTTCTGGATCTCACTGACCAGTCGGTGAAGCGCCTCCTGAAGCTCGGCAAGCAGCGCGGCTACGTGACCCACGACGAGCTGAACGCGGTGCTGCCGTCGGAGGAAGTGACCCCCGACCAGATCGAAGACACCATGGCGACGCTCAGCGAGATGGGCATCTCCGTCGTCGACCAGGAGGAAACCGACGAGGTCGCGGCCGCCGAGGAGGAGCCCGAGGAGGACGACAACCGCTCGCTCATCGTCAACAACGTCCCCGCCAAGGCCGAGACGCGTGCCGAGCCGACCGAGCGCACCGACGATCCCGTCCGCATGTACCTGCGCGAAATGGGCTCGGTCGAGCTGCTCTCGCGCGAGGGCGAAATCGCCATTGCGAAGCGGATCGAGGCCGGTCGCGAGGCGATGATCGCCGGCCTCTGCGAAAGCCCGCTGACGTTCCAGGCCATCATCATCTGGCGCGACGAACTCAACGAAGGCAAGATTCTGCTGCGTGACATCATCGACCTCGAGGCCACCTACGAGGGTCCTGAGGCGAAGTCCGCCCCGATGGCCGGGCCGGGGGACGGCCCCTTGGCCGAGGCACCGAGCGCCGATGGGGACGGTGCGGCCCCCGAAGGCGAGATGGACGACGAGGACGAGTACGAGAACGCGCTCTCGCTCGCGGCGATGGAAGCCGAGCTGAAGCCGAAGGTGCTCGAGACCTTCGACAACATCGCCAACACCTACAAGAAACTCAGGAAGCAGCAGGACAAGAAGCTCGAGCAGCAGGTGGCCGGCGAGCAGGGCAACCGGCGCGAACAGAAGGCCTACGACAAGCTCCGCGACGAGATCATCAAGGACGTCAAGAGCCTCTCGCTCAACAACAACCGTATCGAGAGCCTCGTCGAGCAGCTTTACGCCATCAACAAGCGCCTCGTCAGCCTCGAGGGCCGCCTGATGCGGCTCGCCGACAGCTACGGCGTCGCGCGTGCCGACTTCATCACCGAGTACTACGGCAACGAGCTCGACCAGACCTGGCTCGACCGCCGCGCCACCTGCGGCACCAAATCGTGGGAGCGCCTGATCAAGGCCGAGCGCGCCCAGGTCGAGCAGCTCCGCGAGAACATCCACAATCTGGCCGCCGAGACGGGGCTCGAGATTCCCGAGTTCCGCCGCATCGTGAAGGCCGTCCAGAAGGGTGAGCGCGAAGCCCGTCAGGCCAAGAAGGAGATGGTGGAAGCCAACCTCCGCCTCGTCATCTCGATCGCCAAGAAGTACACCAACCGCGGCCTGCAGTTCCTGGATCTCATCCAGGAGGGCAACATCGGCCTGATGAAGGCCGTCGACAAGTTCGAGTACCGCCGCGGCTACAAGTTCTCGACCTACGCCACGTGGTGGATCCGGCAGGCGATCACCCGCTCGATCGCCGATCAGGCGCGCACCATCCGCATTCCCGTGCACATGATCGAGACGATCAACAAGATCGTGCGCACGAGCCGGCAGATGCTGCACGAGATCGGCCGCGAACCGACCCCGGAAGAGCTGGCCGAGAAGCTGGCGATGCCGATCGAGAAGGTCAGGAAGGTCCTCAAGATCGCCAAGGAGCCGATCTCCCTCGAGACGCCAATCGGCGACGAGGAGGATTCACACCTCGGCGACTTCATCGAGGACCGGAACGCCGTGCTCCCGATTGACGCGGCGATCCAGTCGAACCTGCGCGAGACGACGACCCGGGTGCTGGCGTCCCTCACCCCACGCGAGGAGCGTGTGCTGCGCATGCGCTTCGGCATCGGCATGAACACCGACCACACGCTGGAGGAAGTCGGCCAGCAGTTCTCGGTCACCCGCGAACGCATCCGTCAGATCGAGGCGAAGGCGCTCAGGAAGCTCAAGCACCCGAGCCGGTCGCGCAAGCTCCGCTCGTTCCTCGACAACTGAGGCAAGCGACGGGCCCGGCATCTGCCGCTGGCCCGTCTCTCCCACCCGTTCGGCGTCGCCTATCCGGCGTTAGCGCCAGCTTAAAGCGCCTATGGCACACTCGAGCGCACCCCATGAGGGAGCTAGAGTGTGCGATGTCGCGTGCCCGCCTGATCACCGCCTGCGTCGGCGCGGCCCTCATGGCCGTGCCGATGTTCAACATGATCTCGGCCATGGTTCTCTTCCCGCTGGCGTTCTATGGGTTCATCGCCATCGTCGCCAACTTCGGGCTGCTGGTCGTGCTTTTGCTCGACGGACTGTCCCGCCGAGGTTACCGGCTGAACCCGCAATCGCTGGCCCAGACCTGGATCTACTGCAGCATCATGTGGGTCGGATGCGCCTTCGGATTGTCGCGCTGGGGCGATGCCGGCGCATCGATCGGTGGCCGCAACATGCCCTATACCGAGGTCCTGTTCGCCCCGTGGCACATCCTGCTCAAGGCCGCGCTGGCCTGAGCGGGCCGCCCCCTCGTCAGGCAGCCCGGACGAGCCGCGCCGTGAGGTCGAGAACCGCCATCAGGTAGGCGACCCGGTCCTCGGCGGCTTCGGCCGCGAGCGAGAAATAATCGGCCGTTTCCGGGACGATCTCGCCGATCACATCGCCGTACTCGAATCGCAGCTCCGCCTCGAACTTGCGCGCGATCGCCTGCATCCGCGTATTTTCCGCAAGGCAGCTCATGTAGAGGAGATGCACGCCCCGGTTGCGCGCCGCCCGGATGATGCGCCCCATCAGCTCCGTTCCGACGCCCTGGTCCTGATAGGCGCGCTCGACCGAGAACGCCGCTTCCGCTTCCCGCCCCCAGTTGTCGCCGATCTTGCGCAGCTCGGCCGCAGCCCTGACCTCGCCGTCGACGATCATGCCGACGACGATGCCGCCCATGTCGGTCATGCGCTCTGCGTAGTCCTCGATGAAGCTGTCCGCGACCGCGTGCGCGAACCGCAGCCGCCGCGCATCCTTGTCGAGCCGCAGGAGATGATCTCGAAAGCGGTCCCGCTCGCCCGCCATCAACTTGCGGACAATGGCCTCGCCCGGCTGCATCGTGCTCATGCCTGCCCCTCACGTGTCGATTGTTACGAAAGACCGAAAACCGGCCGATTCCGCCGACGGTCCCGTCTTCGTCTGAACGCCCTTGTTGCATCGCACAATGGCGATTGTGCGAAGGGCTGCACTGCGCCAGACAGAGAGCGCGGCGCCGAGCGGACGCTTGACCGCCCGTCCCCGACAAGTTAGCCGATCGCTCGGTCCACGAGACGCGACCGATGGGGCCGTTTCCCTGGTGGGCCGCGTCTTCTCCTTCCCGAGAGCAATGCGATGGCGAACAGTCTCCTCGACATCCTCGAAGCGCGCGTCGCCGCCGGCGAGGTCGACCGCGACGAGGCCCAGATCGAGGCGGCCCGTCGCCTGGGCGAGCTGGAGGCAGCCCTCGCCGCATGGCGCGGCGTCCGACGCTGGAGGCTCGGAAACCTGTTCGGCGCCAAGCCTGCGCCGCCGCCCCAAGGCCTTTACATTCACGGCAAGGTCGGCCGCGGCAAGACCATGCTCATGGACCTGTTCTTCGAGAACTCCGCCGTCCCATCGAAGCGCCGCCTGCATTTCCACGAGTTCATGGCGGAAACCCACGACCGGATCGGCCACGCCCGCAAGACCGTGGACGGCGACCCCATTCCTTCCGTTGCCGCCGAGATCGCCGCCAGCGCCAGCCTACTCTGCTTCGACGAGTTGCATGTGACCGACATCGCCGACGCCATGATTCTGGGCCGTCTGTTCAAGGGCCTCTTCGATCGCGGCGTCGTGATGGTCGCGACGTCGAACGTGCCGCCGTCCGGGCTCTACAAGAACGGCCTCAACCGCCAACTCTTCCTGCCGTCGATTGCGCTAATCGAAGCCCACATGGACGTTCTGGAGCTGCATTCGGCCAAGGACTTCCGCCTCGAGAAGCTGGAAGGCCAGAAGCTCTACTTCTCGCCCCTCGACGCGACAGCCGCCGACGCGCTCGATACCGCCTTCCGCCGCTTGACGGGGCTGGTCCGCGGCAAGCCCATGGACCTCGACGTGAAGGGCCGCACGCTGCATGTACCGGAGGCGGCTCACGGCGTCGCGCGCTTCACCTTCGACGAACTCTGCGACCGGCCGTTGGGCGCGCTCGACTACCTCCACCTCGCCCGCCGGTTCCACACGCTGATCCTGTCCGGCATTCCCCGCATGGTGCCCGAGCGCCGCTCCGCCGCGCGCCGCTTCATCAATCTGATCGACACGCTCTACGACGCCCGCGTTGGCCTCATCGCGTCCGCCGAGGCCGAGCCCGACGACCTCCACCCCGACGGCGACCAGTCGTTCCTGTTCGAGCGCACGGCGAGCCGCCTGATCGAAATGCGTTCGGCGCCCTATCTGGAAAGCCGCATGCAGCGCATCGAGGCGGGACCGTCTGCCGAAGAGCCGGCCGACGCGGCAGCGATACATTAGGTTTCCTCAGCGCCCAGCCGAGAAAAGCTGTCTTGTGGCCATCGCCCTGCGCGCATAGGCACTGTAGCAGCCAGCCATCCGCACACCCGGGACCCGATCCGTCATGCAGAAGAACGATCCCAAGGCCGCCGCCCTTGCCGCACGCTACGGCGCAGAGGCTGTGCCGGCCGCCGGCCCCTGGAACGAGGTCGTCGCCTCGTTGCTGACGCATCGCTCGGTGCGCGGCTACAAGCCCGATCCCTTGCCGCAGGGCACCCTCGAGACGCTGATCGCGGCCGCTCAGTCGGCGGCGACATCCTCGAACCTGCAGACCTGGTCGGTCGTCGCCGTGGATGATCCGGCCATGCGCGCCGAAATGGCTGCGATCGCCAACAACCAGAAGCATATCGTCGAATGCCCGCTGTTCCTGTGCTTCGTCGCCGACGTCTCGCGCAATGAGCGGATGGGCACCGCCGAGGGCGTGAAGCTCGAAGGGCTGCCCTACCTCGAGACGTTCCTCGTCGCGGCCATCGACGCCGCGCTCGCGGCACAGAATGCGGTCGTCGCAGCCGAATCTCTCGGCCTCTCCACCGTCTACATCGGCGCCATGCGCAACAACGTCGCCCGCGTGGCCGAGATGCTGGCGTTGCCTCCGGGCGCTGTCGTCGTCTTCGGCCTGTGCGTGGGTTATCCCAAGTCCGGCGCCGAAAGCTCGGTCAAGCCGCGCCTCCCCCAGCCGGGCATCCTCTATCGCAATCGCTACGACACGTCCGCCGAGCCCGCCATCCGCGCCCGCTATGACGCAGCGCTCGCCGACTACTCGAAAACCCACGAAATGACGCAGTACAGCTGGACCGAGCGCGTGCTCAACCGGCTGGGGACGGTGAAGGCGTTGAGCGGGCGCGACAAGCTCAAGGCGGCCTTGCAGGCGCTCGGCTTCCCGCTCAACTGACGCGCCACCTTCGGCGCTGCACCGTCCCGAACCTGCTCGACATTTGTGCAATGCGGCTCCCTCGGAGCCGCATCGAGACCATTGCGCTCCCGAATTTCAGCGGCTAGCCTCCCCTGATCGCGATCAAAAAAAGAAATCGCGTCGTTTGAAATGTTTTGGGAGGAAGACCTATGAAGAAGTGGCTTGCCGCCGCTACGGTGGCAACATTTGCGTCTGCGTCTCTGCTGGGTTCTGCACCGGCCGACGCCCAGGAAAAGAAGGTCCGGGCCCAGTTGGCGGGCGCCTTCCCCTCCACGATGCAGATCCTGGGCACGGCCCAGCTTCGGACAATCGACTACATCAAGCGCCTCTCCAACGGCACGATCGACATCAAGTTCTTCGAGCCTGGCGCGCTCGTGCCTGGCAACCAGTATTTCGACTCGATCGCCAACGGCTCGCTCGACATGGCCTACACGGCAGCCGGCTATTTCACCGGCAAGGACATTGCCTTCGCGATGTTTACGGCCGTTCCCTTCGGGCCGGGCGCGTCGGAATACTACGGCTGGTTCGAGCACGGCGGCGGCAACAAGCTGATGCAGGACCTGCATCTGAAGTACGGCGTCGTCGCCCGCAACTGCGGCCTGATCCCGCCTGAATCGTCCGGCTGGTTCCGCAAGGAGATGAAGTCGGTCGACGACTTCAAGGGCCTGAAGATGCGCTTCTTCGGCCTCGGCGCCAACGTCATGCAGAAGATGGGCGCGGCCACCCAGATCCTGCAGGCTGGCGAAATCTTCCAGGCGCTGCAGCTCGGCACCATCGACGCCACCGAGTTTTCGATGCCCACGATGGACCTGAGCCTCGGCTTCCATCAGGTGGCGAAGTACTACTACTTCCCGGGCTGGCACCAGCAGACGTCGATCGCTCAGCTCTACATTTCCAAAACCAAGTGGGACCAGTTCTCGGCCCATCAGAAGGATGTGATCGAGCTTGCGTGCAAGGCGCAGATGCTCGACGAAGTCGCCGAAGCCGACGCCAAGCAGGCCGGCGCCATGAAGGAACTGCAGGGCAAGGGCGTCAACATCAAGACCTGGGACCCGAAGATCCTGAAGGCACTCGAGGCGAAGTGGGAAGAGGTCATCGTCGAAGAGTCGGCGAAGAGCCCGGCCTTCAAGGAAGTCTACGCTTCCTATGCCAAGTTCCGCGCGGAATACGCCATCTGGCGTGAGAACGGCTACCTCAAGTAACGAACGGATAGGGCGGAGATCGCGAGAGCGGCCTCCGCCCTCCTTGACCAATCCGTTCCGCGGTCTCCGCGACATTGGCGGTGCGACCACCGACCATCCCACCAGACATCGCGAATTGAGATCCCCGACCATCGCCGGAAAAGGCGCACGTTGCTGCTGTCCGAGCTAGCCAGACTGCCTGCCGAGGGGAAACGCCCGGCATCGTATGCCAACCGTCTGCAAAAGACCGACGATGCCAACCATTCAATCGAGGGAGAGAAGTCCTTGCGAGCCCTTTTACGCATAAGCGATGTCATCGACGCCGTGTTGGGAGCGATCGCACGCACATTCGCGTGGTTGTTGCCGCTGCTCGTGATCGTGATCGTGTTCGATGTCGTCACGCGCAAGTTCGGTTTCCAGCTGTTCATCGGAACCGATCTCGGCTCGACCCGCCTGCAGGAGCTCGAGTGGCACTTGCACTCGATGATATTTCTGACGTGGATCGGCTACTGCTACATCCGCAACGTGCACGTACGCATCGACGTGGTAACGGGCGGCATGTCGCAGCGCAGTCAGGCTTGGCTCGAACTCTTCGGTTGCATCATCTTTGCCTTTCCCTACGTGCTGACCGCACTCCCCTACGCCCACGACTTCTTCATGGTGTCCTACCTCCAGAATGAAAGCTCCTCGGCGCCGAACGGCCTGCCGTGGCGCTGGATCCCCAAGGGCTTCCTCTACTTCTGCTTCATCTCGATCCTGCTCGCGACGATCTCGGTTTTCATCCGCCGCTTCGTCTTCCTTTTCGGCTCACCGGATGTATCGCGTGAAGCGATGCCCGAAGCCGCCAAAGCCGTTCATTGAGAGGGGATCGCAAATGATCGAATGGATCGGCGATCACCTCGCCATTCTGATGTTCCTGGTGCTCACGTTCATCATGTTCGTGGGCTATCCGGTCGCTTTCGTCCTCGGCGCCGTGGGCATTATTTTCGGCTACCTCGGGATCTTGTTCGGCGTCTTCAACATGGTGCAGTTCGCGAACCTGCTGCCGCGCGTCTACGGCGGTGGGGTCGAGAACCAGGTACTCGTGGCCGTGCCGATGTTCATCTTCATGGGCACGGTGCTCGAACGAAGCGGCGTCGCCGAGGAACTGCTGAAGTGCCTGCAGGTTCTCCTGCGGCGCGTTCCGGGCGGTCTCGCGCTCTCGGTCGTCCTGCTCGGCACCATCATGGCTGCGACGACAGGCATCGTCGGCGCCTCGGTCGTCATGCTGACCCTGATCGCTCTCCCGGTGATGCTCGAGAAGGGCTACTCGAAAGAGCTCTCGTGCGGCTGCATCGCCGCTTCGGGCACGCTCGGCATTCTCATTCCGCCCTCGATCATGCTCGTGATCATGGGCGACCTGATGCAGATCTCGGTCGGCCTGCTGTTCGCAGCCGCGATCATTCCGGGCATCATCATGTCCGGTACCTACCTGATCTACATCATGATCCTGGCGAGCTTCAAACCGCACCTCGCCCCACCACTTGGCGCACACGAGGGGCCGCAGAACGCCAGCGAACTAGTCAAGATGGTCATCTGGAGCTTCGCTCCGCCCGCATTCCTGATCATCCTCGTGCTCGGCTCCATTTTCGGTGGCTGGGCGACGCCGACCGAGGCGGGCGGCGTCGGCTGCGCAGGGGCGCTGCTGCTCGCCTGGAAGGCGGGCCGTCTCAACTTCCAGAGCATGAAGGAAATGGTCGAGAACTCGGCCTCGACCTGTGGTCTCGTCTTCTTCATCCTGTTCGGCGCGACGCTCTTCTCCTACGTCTTCCGGGCGCTCGGCGGCGACGACCTGGTGGTGGAGATCCTCAATCACTTCGGCATCAATACGGGCTGGGAAGTCCTCATCTTCGTCATGGCCCTCGCGTTCTTCATGGGCTTCTTCTTCGACTTCCTCGAGATCTGCCTCGTCCTGCTGCCGGTGTTCACGCCGATCCTCGCGAAGTCCACGTTCCCGGGCTTCATCGACGACCCGAAGCTGATCACGCTCTGGTTCGCGATGCTGCTGGCGGTGAACCTGCAGACGGCCTTCCTCACACCACCGTTCGGCTTCGCGCTCTTCTACATGAAGGGCACGGTGCCGCCGTCGATCAACATGGGCCACATCTACCGCGGCATCATCCCGTTCATCTGCCTGCAGCTCACGGCGCTCGCGATCTGCATGTACTTCCCGGAAGTGATCTTCTACCTGCCGCGCCGCTGGGGCATGCTCGATTGATCCCGGCCGCCGACACCTGAAACGACACGAGGCCGCCTTTCGGGCGGCCTCGTTGCATTGAGCAGAGCTGGAAAGCGATACGCAGGATCTGGCTCTTCAGCCGATGACGCGCACCGGCTTGCCCGCGAGCCAGCCTTCGATCGCCTCCACCGTGCCACCGTAGAACTGCGCATAGGTCTCGCGCGTGACGTAGCCGAGATGCGGCGTCAGCATCGCACGCGGCTCGCGGCGCAACGCATCGGCCACCGGCAGCGGCTCCACGTCGTAGACATCGATCCCCGCGCCGGCGATCCGTCCTTCACTCAGCGCCGACACGAGCGCGGCGCCATCGATGATCGGCCCGCGCGACGTGTTCACGATCGCAGCCGTCGGCTTCATGAGCGACAGCTCGCGTGCCCCGACGAGCCCCCGGCTCCGGTCCGACAGCACGAGATGGATCGAGATGAAGTCCGACTGCCGGAAGAGCTCGTCCTTCTCGACGCGCCTCGCGCCCTTCTCGGTCGCCTTCTCGTCGGTGAGGTTCTGGCTCCAGGCGATCACGTTCATGCGGAAGGCGCGCGCATACTCCGCGAGCTGCCCGCCGAGCTTGCCAAGTCCGAGAATGCCGAGCGTCTTGCCGCGCAGATCCTGCCCGACCGTCGTCTGCCAACGCCCCTCGCGCATGTTGGCGAGTTCCATATGGAAGTTCCGGGCGAGACCGAGAATGAGCCCCATGGCGAGTTCGGCCGTCGCGTGGCTTCCGCCTTCCGTGCCGCTGACGACGATGCCGCGCTCCTGGCAGGCCTTCATGTCGACCGAGGCATTGCGCAGGCCCGTCGTCACCAGGAACTTGAGCTTCGGCAGCCGCTCGATCACGGCGCGCGGAAACGCTGTGCGCTCGCGCATGATGGCGATCACGTCGAAATCCGCCAGCGCCGCCACCACGGCGTCGGCATCGCCGAGATGCGACGTGAACCGGACAACTTCGTGCGCCGCTTTCAGTCGCGACCAGTCGGCCATCTCGAAGGCCACACTCTGATAATCATCGAGCACCGCGATACGGGCCATTCTGGTCTCTCCATTCGTGCCGGGAAGCGAGCCCATGGCCCGCGGCCCGGACTTGACCATTTTTGCGCCGGCCACGCAATTCCAGGGACACGCCTTGTGCGCCGCCTCCGCCGTCCTAAATCTTGAGGCAGCAGATGCATGGAGGAGAAAAGTGCCGACGACCACCCGTGAAACGCCCTGGCGCAGCCCTGCGCGCGACGCGCTCCCGCTCGGACGCGCCGAGGCCGAGGCGTCGCTTGCGCGGATCGAGGCGCTGGCGAAGGTCATGGATTCGATCGTCGCCATTCCGGGCACGAACGTCCGCATCGGCGTCGACGCCCTGCTCGGCATCGTTCCCGTGATCGGCGACGTGATCTCGCAGGCGATCTCCTCCTACATCATCTGGGAGGCGCGCCGCATCGGCGCCTCGCGCTTCACCGTCGCGCGCATGATCGGCAATTCGCTCCTCGACATGACGGTCGGCGCGATCCCCGTGGTAGGCGACGCCTTCGACGTGGCCTTCCGCGCCAATGTCCGCAACCTGACGCTGCTGAAGGCGGAGCTCGAGCGGAAAGGCATGCGGAGCAAGTCCATCGACCTCTGACACCGGCGTCCACACGCACGCTTGCAGTCCGTAGCTGCCGCGTCACAATACTCTCCCGAAGGACGGGGCCCGGCCGCAAGGTCGGGCCCGTCGCGATCGACGGGCAGAGGGCAAGTGGCGCAATGACATACGACTTCATCATCGTGGGCGGCGGCTCGGCCGGATCGGTGCTGGCCAACAGGCTGAGCGCCCGCAGCAGCAACAAGGTGCTGCTTCTCGAGGCCGGCCCCGACACCCCGCACGGCAAGGTCCCACCCGAGATCCTCGACAGCTATCCCGGCACCGCCTACTTCGACCCGCGCTTCCACTGGACGGAGCTGAAGGTCCGCACCGAGGTCGTCAGCCACAACAATCCCGACGAAGCCGCCAAGCCCGCGCTGCGCAAATACGAGCAGGCGCGCGTCCTCGGCGGTGGCTCGTCGATCAACGGCCAGCTCGCCAATCGCGGCGCCCCGAGCGACTTCCAGATCTGGGAGGAGCGCGGCGCCAAGGGCTGGGGCTGGAACGACGTGCTCCCCTACTTCAAGAAGGTCGAGCGCGACATGGACTTCGACGGCCCCTATCACGGGAAGGAGGG
Source organism: Hyphomicrobiaceae bacterium (assembly GCA_041742195.1). Lineage (GTDB taxonomy): Bacteria > Pseudomonadota > Alphaproteobacteria > Rhizobiales > Hyphomicrobiaceae. The sequence goes on along the minus strand of JBGSJD010000370.1, from coordinate 3,702 downwards.
CCGCATCCCCGTCCGTCGCATATTCCCCGATCTGTGGACCGAGCACGCCAAGGCGAGCGGAAAGGCCTTCGAGGGCATCGGCTTCAAGTACATCCCCGACCAGAACGGCGAGTTCGAGGACGGCTATTTCCCCCTCACCATCTCGAACGCCTACGAGCGCCGCGTCTCGGCCGCCATCGGCTATCTGGACCCCGGCACACGCCAGCGCGCCAACCTCGAGATCTCGACCGAGACCGTCGTCTCCGAACTGATGTTCGAGGGCAAGGCCTGCGTCGGCGTCAAGGCGCTGGTAAAAGGCCGGCCGCAGGAGTTTCGCTCGAAGGAAGTCATTCTCTCGAGCGGCGCCATCCACTCGCCCGCGCACCTGATGCGGGCCGGGATCGGCCCGGTGGGGCATCTGAAGGATCTCGGCATCGAGATCCGCGCAGGCCTGGCCGGCGTCGGCCAGCAGCTCATGGACCATCCCTCGATCGCGGTGTCGGCCTATCTGAAGTCGCACGCCCGCATGAACGCCTTCACCCGCCGGCATCTGCAGGTGGGTCTGCGTTACACCTCGGGGATAGACGGCATCCCGCCCGGCGACATGTTCGCCGTGTCCGTCACCAAGTCGGCGTGGCACGCGGTCGGCGAACGCATCGGCTCGTTCCTTATCTTCGTCAATCGCACCTGCTCGGAGCGCGGCGAGGTGAAGCTCGTCTCACGCAACTGGCGCGACGAGCCACTGGTCGAGTTCAATCTCCTCTCCGACCGCCGCGATCTCGACCGGCTGATGCAGGGCTTCCGCATGATGGGAAAACTCTACGCGACCCCCGATATGCAGGCCGTATCCACCGACCCGTTCCCTGCGACCTATTCCGATCGCGTGCGCGCCCTCGGCATCGTCAACACCAAGAACAAACTCATCACGCAGGTCGCAGGCCGGATGATGGACATCCCCGGCGCGCTTCGCACCTACCTGATCAACAACGTCATCACCGAGGGCCACACCTTCGATCAGTGCATGACCGATGACGACGCGCTGGAAGCATTCGTGCGCAAGGCGACCATCGGCGTCTGGCACGCCTCATGCTCGTGCCGCATGGGCGCCGACGGTGACCCGATGGCGGTAACGGACAATCGCGGGCGCGTACGCGGAGGCATCACGGGGCTCAGGGTGTGCGACGCGTCGATTTTCCCGATCGTGCCGTGCGCGAACACCAACTTCCCGACCCTCATGACAGCCGAGAAGATCGCGGACGCGATCCTCGAGGAACGCCGCTGACGATCTATCCGCGACGGCCGACACCGTCGCGGATCAACGCCGAATGCACCAGATGGGCGTCAGGACGCCGGCGTTGCCGGGGTCGGCAGCGGGAACCACTTCGGCTGCCACCAATGAAGACCTGTGCGCACAAGATCGGGCGCCAGGAAATACGCGAGTGCCGCAATCGCGACGACCGCGATGAGCAGGATGAGAATGCCGCCCGTCAGCGGCACACGGTAGCTGAGCCCCGTCCCCGGAATGCCGAGTGTCACCATGCGTCGGCCCGTGGAGCCGACGTTCACCGTGGCGCCGTGTCCGCCGAGACTGGCGCTGACGCCCGACTTCGACAGGTTGATATAGACGCCCGGCAGTATCTTGATCCGCTTCTGGAAGCGAAGTCCCATCGCACAACCCTTTCCGGTCTTCCCGGTTGTCTCGACGCCTACCCCGTTTCTCGCTGACGCTTAATACGCACGAGCGACAATCGCAAGTCGCTGCTCGTGTGGCGGCTTGGAAGTCCGCTTCAGTCTTCAGGCACTCTCAGAAAGCGGACTTCCAAGCATAACGCCACACGAAGCCAATATGTTTTCTAGTGTCCCTTTGATCGCAAAGTTCGTTTTGAGCCAGACAAAGAATGAGACGAACTTTGCGATCGGGACACTAGCTCTTGATCCCGAACAGATTTCCGAACCGCCGCAATTTGTCCTTCACTTGCCCGACGGGCGAGTTCCGTTCCTGGATCCGTTCGTGCGCGGAAAGCGCGTCGACGGTCTCGGCGTACTTGGCACGATTCGCCTGGTCGGCCGCGATGACAGCCGCCCGTTCCTCGTCCGTCAGCGGCCCGACCCGCGACATCGGCGGCCGGATCAGCGTCCGCTGCACGACGGAGGGTTCCCCCTTGTTGTGCAGGACCGAAACGAGCGCCTCGCCGACGGTGAGTTCCTGGATGACGCGCTCCGTATCGAGCTGCGGGTTCTTGCGGAAGGTCTCCGCGGCCGCCCGGATCGACTTCTGCTCGCGCGGCGTGAACGCCCGCAGCGCATGCTGGATGCGGTTGCCGAGCTGCGCCGACACCCGGTCCGGAACGTCGGCGGGGCTCTGCGTCACGTAGTAGACGCCGACGCCTTTCGAGCGAATGAGGCGCGTGACGCGCTCGATCTGCTCGAGCACCGCCTGGCTCGCGCCGTTGAACAGGAGATGCGCCTCGTCGAAGAGAAACACGAGCCGAGGCTTCTCGGGATCGCCAATCTCCGGCAGCTTCTCGAACAGTTCCGCCAGCATCCAAAGGAGGAACGTCGAGTAGAGCTTCGGCGTCTCCATCAGCTTCTCGGCGGCGAGGATGTTGACGACGCCCTGCCCGTCCGGCGTCACCTTCATCAGGTCGGCGATGTCGAGCGCCGGCTCGCCGAAGAACTTCTCGGCCCCCTGCTGCTCCAGCACGAGGAGCCGGCGCTGGATGACGCCCACCGTCTGCGGCGCGATGTTGCCGTACTTGGATCGAAGCTCGCCGGCCCGCTGGCCGATCTCGTCGATGACGGACCTCAGGTCCTTGAGGTCCTTGATCAGCATGTGGGCGTCGCCGCCCTCGCGCTCGTCGGCGGCCCACCGGAACGCGATGTTGAGCACGCCTTCCTGCGGCTCGGTCAGGTCGAGAAGCCGCGACAGCAGCACGGGGCCCATGCCGTCGATGGTCGCCCGCACGGGATGGCCGCGCTCGCCGAGCACATCCCAGAACGCGACCGGAAACTTCGCGTTGCCATAGCCGACGAGCCCGATCTCTTTGGCCCGCTCGACCAGACGCGGCTTCTGGCTTCCCATGGCCGCGATGCCGGAAAGGTCACCCTTGATGTCGGCGGCGAACACGGGGACTCCAGCCGCCGAGAACCCTTCGGCGAGCACCTGCAGCGTCACGGTCTTGCCGGTTCCCGTAGCCCCGGTGACGAGGCCGTGGCGATTGGCGAGCTTCAGCTCGATCATCTCGGGCACGAGATCGCGACCTTGCCGGCTCGCTCCGAGCAGCACCGCGCCGTCCTGCACATAGTCGCGGGGATCGGCACCCGGTGCCGCCGCCGCGTCGCGGGTCTCGTCAGCCATCGTCGTCTCCCATGCCGTCGGTCGGCCGGTCCGGCACGCGGACCCGAATCACCGACGGCGCCACGAGTTGTGTCTGCCGTGAAGCCGTCGGGCGCGCAATCGCCGCCGCAGCCCTCACCATGGCAGAACACTTATCATCTGGTGCGGCGGGACGCGACCGCAACGGTGGCAGCGGCCGTCCGCGCCATCTCTCTGGCGTGGCCGCCTCACTGGGACTAGCATTCCGGCTCACTTCGAACCGGAGCTTCCGCCCGATGGCCAACATCAACGCCGGCGCCTTCACCACCCGCCCCGAGATCGACGGCACGTTCGGCGTCGCGGCGACCACCCACTGGATCGCGACGGCGGTGGCGATGGGCATCCTC
>JBGSJD010000369.1:0-31036 GCA_041742195.1 Hyphomicrobiaceae bacterium | reverse complement strand
CGATGCCGTCGCGTTCCTCGGCCACGTGCCGGATCAAGCGCTAGCCGGATTGATCAGCGCCGCCAGCGCCTTCGTCATGCCGAGCACCGGCGAAGGTTTCGGCATCGTGTTCCAGGAAGCGGCAGCGCTGGGCGTTCCCGTCATTGCGGGCAACGTCGACGGCAGCGTCGACGCGCTAGCCGACGGCGCCATCGGCCAACTCGTCGACCCCGACGATCGCGACGCCCTGACGGACGCCATCGACGCTGCGATCTCGGGAGCCGCGCCCCCGATCGACACAGATGCCCTCGCGGCGTTCGCTCCGCCTCGCTTCGCCACCCACGTCGACGCCATTCTCGCAAGCCTCATGACGCCCGCCCCCGCAAGCCACCAACCATGATGCAACCCGACATGCCATCCGATGGACCGGCCACGACAATCACCGAACTCGACCGTCCAGCAGCCACCGCCGCGCCACTGCGCGTTGCCTTCGTCAATACCCATCCGATCCAGTACTTCGCGCCGCTCTACGCTCACATGACGCGAAACGGGATCGAGATCACCGCGCTCTATCTGTCCGATTTCTCGCTCCGTGGCGGTCACGACAAGGGCTTCGGCCAGTCCGTCCGCTGGGACATCGACCTCCTTGAAGGCTACCGCTCCGAGTTCATGGGCGCGGCCGCGAAACGCCGCGAGATCGGCGGCTTCTTCTCGATGGTCGCGCCCGAACTCTGGTCGGCGATCCGCCGCGGCGCTTTCGATGCGGTCGTCATTCATGGCCATAGCCTCGCGGCCCATCATGTCGCGCTCGCTGCCGCCAGATCGTCAGGCACGCCCGTCCTGGCACGCGGCGAGACCCACCTCCGCCTCGCGCGCGCCAACTGGCGCAACGCCGTGCGAACGCCCCTCCTCCGGACATGGTATCGCGCGTTCGACGGCTTCCTGGCGATCGGCAGCGCCAATGCCCGCTATTACGCGGCCATGGGCGTGCCGGAAGACCGCATCTTCCCGATGCCCTACACCGTCGACAACGCCCGCTTCATCGCCGCCTGCGACAACGCCCGCAACCCTGACAACAGAGCCGCCACGCGCCAGCGCCTCGGCATCACCGGCCCCGAACCGGCCATCCTCTACGCCGCCAAGTTCGATCCTCGAAAGCGCCCGGGCGACCTGCTCGACGCCTTCTCCGTGCTCCAGAGGGAGGGCGTCGAGGCTCACCTCGTCCTGGTCGGCTCTGGCGCGCTGGAGGCCGATCTTAGCAGCCGCGTGACAGCCAAGCGCATCCGCAATGTCAGCTTCCCCGGCTTCGTCAACCAGTCCGGTCTCCCAGCCGTCTACGCCGCGAGCGATGTGTTCGTGCTGCCCTCCGAGAACGAGCCGTGGGGCCTCGCCGTCAATGAAGCCATGTGCGCGGGGCTGCCAATTGTCCTGTCGGAAGAGATCGGATGCGCCGAGGATCTCGTCCGCAACGGCGTCAACGGCGCGACATTCAGGGCCGGGGACGTAATCGGGCTTGCCGAAGCGCTGCGCCCGTTCCTGGTCGACGCCCCCCATGCCGCCGCTGCCGGCGAAGCGAGCCGCGCCCGCATCGCCTCTTGGAGCTATGCCGAATGCACGAACGGCCTCCGACAGGCGGTCGAAAGCATCCGGCAGCGACGACGCTTGGAGCGCGACTGACGTCGATGCCCATCCGCGAAACCGACATCTCGATCCTGATCCCGACCTACAAGTACCGGGACAAGGTGGTGCGCGCAGTGGAGTCGGCGCTCGCCAGCGGCGCTGGCGAAATCATCGTGACCGACGACCGCGGCCGCGACGGCACGATGGAGGCGCTCTCGGCATACGGCGATCCGCGACTTGTCGTGCGCGAGAACGAGCGCAATCTCGGGCTCTGGGAGAACCACCTTCATGCCCTCGGCATGGCGACCCGCCCCTGGATCAAGTACATCCAGGCAGACGACTATCTCCTCCCGGGCGGACTGGCGGCATTGGCGGCCGCCGTTGAGGACGGCGTGACCGTCGTCTATGGAGCACCGACGTTGCGCGACGACGCAACAGGCGACATCAGCTACATGCATCGGCTGACACACCCCGTGCGTCTTTCGCCGGATCGCCTCCAGCGGGCGTTCCTGCCAGCCGGCTGGATACTTGGCTCACCGAGCCATATGATGCTGCGCGCGGACGCCATTGAGCGGGATCCCGCCGCGTGGCGCACCCGGATGTCAACCGATCTCGTGGTCGGCTCCATCGCGGCGGCGAGGGGCGATACCGTGCTCCTGCCAGCCGGCGCCATAGCTCAGGGCGTGCATCCGCTTCAGGATGCCAAGACCCAGAATGCCGAGCTAGGCCTGGAGCGAGCCGTTGCTTCCCTCGCCTATTTGAGACGCCGGCCTGAGCCTGGCCTACGGTGGCTCGCGAACATGTGGACGTGGCTGGAATTGCGATCCGTGCTCCGCACGACAGCCAAAGGCCTCGTCTACCGGCAGGGCACCCCAGTCAAGATCGCGGCATATCCGGCCCGCCTGCTCGCAGATCTGTCGTTGCGGGACTGGCAGGACATCGTCCGAGACCGTGCGCTCCTCGCCGCCGCCGCACGCTACCGTGCCCGCCGGCTGACGACGCATGATCTGACGCGGCTTCTTGTGCCACCCGTCGTAGACTTGAGGCCAGATGGCCGGCGCGCTGCGCAGTGATCCAAAGCCTCTGCAACCGGTCCATCGCGATATGACGGGCGCTCCATGCTGACCGATGGCCGTGGGCTCGCCCGTCAAACGAACAATCTGAATGACGACATCGTTATCGTCGGCGCTGGGACCCTAGGACTCTTCCTAGCCAGTTGCCTCGCTGGCAAGGGGCACAGCGTTACGCTGGTGGAGTCCGGAGGGCGCGTCGCACAGCAGGCCGTAGAGACCGAAGTCATCGGCAGGGCCCACAACGGCGCCCACATCGGCCGAGCCGTAGGGATCGGTGGAACGAGCACACTGTGGGGCGGGCAGCTCGTCGAGTTCGAACGAGCCGATCTCGAAAACCCGCTGAGCCCTTGGCCAATTTCCTTCGATGAACTGCAGCAATGGTATGTGCCCACCTACCAGCATCTGGGTATCCATGAGTATCCGGAGACGACAGATTACGCCCGCGCTCTGGGCATCTCCTCGAATGGTCACCCCACGATCGAGCAGTTCTTCACGAGTTGGCTCCCACAACCGAACTTCGCCGCCCTCTTCAAGTCTTCGACGATCGATAGTCGCGCCGTCCGTATCGTCCACGACACGACCGTGAATGGGTTCGAATTCGAGGGCGATCGGTTGCGTGCGCTTTGCGCAATTGCCGCCGATGGTACAAAACTGCGGTTTGAAGCTACTTCGTATGTACTGGCCGCAGGAACGATGTCGAACGTCCAGCTTTTTCTCAATGCGCAGACGACGGACGGGGTACCATGGCGGAGCAGCACTCACGTCGGAGCCTGTTTCCAGGATCACCTCGGAGCGACAGTCGCACGGACAATCGTCGACGATGACGCCCGCTTCCGCCGATTCTTCGAGAATGGCTTTCGCTTCGGTCGCAAGGTTCAGCCCAAATTGCGCCTCAGGGCCGATGCGCGGCGACCCGGCGTTCTGGGCGTATGCGGCTTCTTTTCGTTCAGCTCCGACGCCTCGGATCAGATCGACAACCTGAAGCGCGTTCTCCGCTCGATGCGCTCCTCCCTGAGCCTGTCGACAGCTGCGAGCTTGACGTCCGATCTGTCGAAACTAGGCGGGACCCTTCTGCCGATAGCAGTCCGCTATATCGGTCAGCGCCGCATTCTTGCACTCTACGACCGGGGTGTGCACTTTTGCGTTCAGGCAGAGCAGCGCCCCAGTGCCACGAGCCGCATCGTTCTGGCGCGAACGGGCGCGCCGAGGGCGGGCCTCCTCCCCATCGCCCTCGACTGGCAAATCGGCTCGGATCATATCGCGAGTATCCGGCACTTCACGAGCGAAGCGGACGATTTTCTGCGCTCCGAGGGGATTGGGCGATTGCAGTACATCGAGCCCATATGGCAGGACGACGTTGCCCTGAGCGAGGCCCTGAGCGACACGTACCACCAATCCGGAGGACTCGTCATGGGTACGAGCCCCGAGAGAAGCGTTGTCGATCCCGACTGTCGTGTGTGGGGAACGAGCAATCTGTTCGTGGCAGGGTCCACGGTCTTTCCAACCTCCAGTTATGCGAACACGACATTCACGGCCCTGGCGCTGGCCACCCGGCTAGCTGCGCGGCTCACAGTCAACCGAGCGAGAGTTTCGACCGGCCGTGCCAGTCCCAACACTTAAGATCTCTGGCACCGAGACGTCGATCAGCCGCCTTGGATTTGGGTGCGCCCGCCTCTTCGCCGGCCACGAGCTGCGTGCCTCTGCACGTCTCGTCGAGGCGGCCCTCGAGGCTGGTATTCGCCACTTTGACACCGCAGCCAGCTACGCTTGGGGCCAATCCGAGGAGGTGTTGGGACACGTCCTGAGAAACGTCCCGGAGGCCACAATCACTACAAAGGTGGGTGCGCCAGGCATCACCGGTGGACCGACAGCGGCATCCACAGTCTATCGCCGCGCTGTAAGGCCGCTCCTCGCGCACCTTCCCGGACTGAAGTCGAGCCTGCTGAAGCTCGCCTCGAGGGGGCGTCTACCGGAACCAACGGTTCCGCGCGCCCTTCTCACCGCTGCAGACGTAGAGCGCAGCCTCGAAAGAAGCCTGACACGTTTGCGTCGTGATCGCGTAGACCTTTTCCTGATCCACGACCCGGACGCACTCACAATTGACCCTGACGTCTCAAAGACAATGGAAAGCCTCCGCAGTCGCGGTCTCATTGGGGCGACCGGCGAGGCCTGGGGAGGTGTGGCGTCGGGACCTGCTTTCGGCAATGTCGTGCAGCAGCATTTCGCTGGCGCTGGCCACGCCGATGCCGGTCCACGGGACCTGACAGCCATCTATCACGGCCTGCTGCGATCCGCAGCGTCTCGGCGGACCGGGCTGGCGCAATTTGCGGAGGCTTACGTGCGCCATGAACGATGCGCCTTCCTTTTCTCGGCCAGCAGTCCGTCGCAGATCGCGCACGTCGCGGAGATCACCCGATGAGCGATGCATGACGACACGACCGGAGGAGAGTGCGGCGAGCAATGCCCATGGATAAAAGACCAACTGAGTATGTCCGGGGCTCAAGCAGCACCGGTCCAGACCGTGCGCAGCTGTCAGCAAGGCTGCAATGCCCCGAGCACGGGCTTGGACTATCCGTCGATGGCAGCGATTTGCTGTGTCCGAGCTGCGGGGTGAGGGGCCGTATCGACGGTGCCGTCTACGACCTCCTCGTTGGTGACGACATCTTCTACGAAGGCAAGTACGACAACAGAACCAAATACGTCCCAAGGAACGACGGCTTTCTCGCGACACTTCCATTCCGGATAGTTCAGCAGAGTTACCCGAACACGATCGCACAGCTTTTCGCGCCTGGCAGCATCCTCCTCGACATCGGTAGTGCCGGCGGGAGCGATTGGTTTGCGAAACGCTATCGGATGATCGGGCTCGACGTCTCGCGGCATTCGCTCCGGTCACTCTCTGATCGCTATGCGATGGCCGTGCGGGCCAGCGCCATTCAAGTCCCCCTCATGGACGAAACCTGTGATGGTGCCGTTAGCTCGTGCGTCTTCGAGCACTTCACCCCCGTGGACAAGGCGCGGATACTGGCCGAGTGCCGCCGCATCCTGCGGCCCGGGGGCAAACTCGTCTTCTTCTACGACATCGCGACACAGAACCCGGTCATAGCGCGATACCGTGCGGCTGACGCAGAAAGGTACAAGGCCTTGTTTCTCGATGGCGATGGCCACGTCGGCTACGAGGATGTGGACTCCAACAGGGCGCACTTCGATGCTGCGGGCTTCGAGATCGTTGCAGAGAGTTTTCACGAGAGCACCCCACTTCTGTCGAACTCGGTTTGGCAGAAACTCGCAGAGTGGCCGGATGGATTGGGACGGGCAGGGCGCTGGGGCAAGACGTTGACGTCGGGCTTCATGAGACTTCCCGCGTTAGCCATGACCGTCGTTTCGGACGCAACTCTTGGCGCCGTCCTGCCGAAGAGCTATGCCCGCTGCATGACCACTGTGGCCCGCAAGCGATGAAAGTACTCGTCATTGGCCGCTTCTACGAGGAAGGCTTCGCGTCGTTCGTGGGGGATGAGCTGGAGGGGCATGCGCACGATATCCTGCGCTTCGACCCCGGCCCATTCTCGATCAACCTCGGGTCCCGTTGGCGGTTCTACGCGCACAAGGTGTCGTCCGTTGTGCAGAATGCTGCAAGACGCGTTGCGGCGGCGGCCGGTCGATCCGGGCTCGAGACCCGCCTCCGTCGTCAAATCGAAGCCCAAGCCCCGATCGACCTCGTCCTCGTCACGCACGACTACCTGACACCGGCAGATGCGCGCCTGATCAAGACACTCACGAAAGCCCCCCTCGTGCTCTGGTATCCGGACCCGGTCTGGAGCTTTCAGAAGCACATGTTCCTGAATGCTCCCTACGACGCGTTGTTCTTCAAGGACCCCTACATCGTCGATCTTCTCCGACGGAAGCTCGGCGCACCTGTCTACTACATGCCCGAGTGCTTCAGCCCGCGCTCGCTGCTGCACCCCCCCCCACCAATTGCGGATCCGCGCTATGAGTGCGACATCTGCACGGCCGGCAATCTTTACGCCTACCGTGTTGCGTTCTTTCGCAATCTGACCGACAGGCATGTCCGGCTCTGGGGGCTGCCGCCGCCGCTCTGGCTCGACACGGGGCCCGTCGCATCCATGGTCGAGAACCGCTTCGTGGCGCATGCGGAGAAGGCCAAGGCCTTCCGCTCGGCGAAAATCGTGCTCAACAATCTCAATCCGGCAGAGATCTGGGGCACGAACGTCCGCACCTTCGAGATCTGCGGCGCCGGGGGGTTCCAGATCACTGACGCGCGCCCAGGCCTCTCGCAGCTCTTCGACATCGGGCGCGAACTCGTGACCTTCGACGACGTGGCCGACCTGCGCGCCAAGATCGCACACTACCTGGCGAACGATGATGAGCGGCGGGAGATCGCAGCGGCCGGCCAGCGCCGAGCCCTGCGTGAGCACACCTACGACCATCGCCTGCCACTGTTGCTTGACACGGTCGCCGGGCGCGCCAAAGGCTATCCCGAGCCGCGGATCACGTGGTCGGAGCACCATGCGCGCTGACGCCCTACAACGGATCGCCGCACCTCGCGCGACCACGGCGAGAACCGCCACACTGGCGTGCGTCGCCCTGTTCGGCGGCGTGGCGGCAGTGAATATCTATGGGGCGATGGCCGGAGAGAGCCTGTCGGGCCCAGGCTTTCATCTGCTCATGGCCGGCCTCTCGACGTATCTGCTCGTCGAGTGCCTGCGCCATATGCGCAGCACCGATGCCCTCGGGCTCCTCGCGCCGCCCTTCCTGGCGTCCATCCTACATTTTCTTCTGGCCTACGCCCTGCCTGCGGCGGGGACACTCATCGATCCCTGGATCCTCGACCGCTTCGGCATCTACTACGTCAATCAATCCGAGCAGTTGAGTGAGGCCGCCCTCCTGATCGGCCTCGCGGCGTTCTGCATGTGGCGGGGGTACGGCCTTGCGCTGCGGCCGGCCCGCAAGCTGCGCGCGCGCCTGCAACAGGGGCGACTTCTGCGCCGCGCCTGGGAACCGAATCTAGTCGCGGCGGTGGGCCTGCAGGTCGTCTACTTCTTCATGGTCGGCTACGCCCTCTCGCTCGGCGTCTTCGGCATGACGGGAAGCGCCGAATTGCGCGAACAGAACATCGAATTGCTGGACCTTTTGAACCTTGGCGTCGCGGCCGGCTCCTTATCACTGCTTCTGCTCCTCATCCATGTCTTTCGCCGGCGCGCAGAGGGGCATCGCGAGGTCGCGCTGACGATCATCTGCGTCCTCGTCGTGTTCCTCCACCTCGTCGTCGGGGCGATCTCCGGCTTCAAGTCGCAGATCGTCATGCCCTTTGTGATGCTGGCGTTCTCCCGCTTCGTCGCGACGCGACAGATATCGCTGACCTTCATTGCCGCGGCCTGCGCCGCATTGTTCTTCGCCTACCAGATCATCGAGCCGTTCCGTGCCTACATCGGCGACAACGACTTCCGTGGCGCCGCCGACATCGGCAAGGTGCTCGACGCGCTCCAGAAATCCCAGGAGCAGAAGCATCTGATGCACGAGACGGACTTGTCGTGGGGCACGCAAGTCGTCTCGCGCTTCGATCTCTCGGGCATGACGTCAGTCGGGATCGCTTTCGCCAAGGACAACCCGCTCGTCGCAGAGAAGAGCGCCGAGTTCGCCGAGAGCCTGTACTTGTCACCGGCCCTGGCCTTCGTGCCCCGCGCGCTATGGCCGGGCAAGCCGAGCTACTCGACGGGTGTGTGGTTCAGCAATGTCGTCCTCGGCAGTATGGAGGACCAGACCACCTCCGTCGGCATGGGTCCCATCGCATGGCTCTACATGCTCGGAGGGGTGGCGGGCATCGCCCTCGGGTTCTTCTCGATCGGCGTCATCCAGGCGCTTTTGTTCGAAGGCGTCGCGCGGGGCGGGGCCGGCGGCTTCATCGTCTTCCTGTCGGCTGCCACCACTCTGTCGATGATCCCGACCGACGTCGGCCCGGCGTTCATCGGCATGCTGCGCCTCCTACCGATCGCGGTCGTGGCGCAGATGTTGTTGCTGCGGCCGGATCGGCAGAGGAGCCAAGTGTGACATGGCGTCGTTGATTGCGGCACCGTATCGAAATGCCGGCAACGATCTCGTGCTGTCCATGGTCCCGCCGTCGGCACGACACATACTCGACGTCGGATGCGGCGCTGGCGACAATGCACGCCGCATTCGCGAAAAAAGACCAGACGCCCGGATCGTCGGGATCACCCACAGCAAGGAAGAAGCCGACCTTGCCGCAGCTCATTTCGAAAAGATGTTTGTCGGTGATCTTGAAACGCTCGATATCGGGACGTTGGACGGTCCCTTTGATCTCCTCGTCTTTTCGCATGTGCTCGAACATATGCGCGATCCGGTGCAGATCGTTCGCCGCCTCCTTCCGCTCTTGGCCCCCGCCGGTCATGTCCTCGTCGCGGTCCCCAATACGCTCGAATGGCGCAGCCGTTCGGCCTTGCTGCGAGGGCGGTTCGACTATGCGGCACACGGCATCTTCGATCGGACTCATCTGCGGTTCTTCACGTTCGACAGTGCGCCACGCGAACTGATCGCGCCCCTTCCTGAACTGGTGCTGCTCGAACAACGGGGGGATGGAGCAGCGCCACTCGGGCCACTTCGCACCAGGCTTCTACCGGCGCCTCTCCGGGCCAGGATCGATGCGCTCGCCGTCCGGCGCTACCCAAACCTCTTCGCCCGGGAAACGGCAATGCTCGCCCAGCTACGAACAGTGCAGCAGTAAGATCAAGGCAAGCGACTGAATGCGATTGGGTCTCACATCAATTTCCGACGTCGTGACAACCGCAGGATACTTCCAATCCCCAGCGGAGCGAGACGGCCACGACGTGCGCCTCATCGATGCGGTGCTCTCGATCCGATGCACCAACGTTCTGTTGGGTGGACCACCCAGCCGCGCTGCTGGTGAAAGTCCTTTGCGCAGGTCGAGCGGCGTGACGGTCCATGGAACAACCTGAGCGACCGCGGGCAGCAGCTCGCGAGACGCTGCTACGAAGTTCGCTGGCGATGTTGGCCGCGAGCGTCGGACAGCGCGCAATTGGACTCGTGGGTATCGTCGTCCTCGCGCGCATCCTCGACGCCCGCGGACTCGGCAGCTACACGTTCACCCAGTCGGTTGCTCAAGCATTTGCGGGTTGGTCGAGGACTGGCCTCGATTTGGGATTGCAGGTCAGCCTGTCGGGAGACACTGACCGTGAGCGCGCCTCGGCGATGATCGGACAGACACTCACTCTCACCGCGATCATTGCAATCATGGTGGCTGCAGCTCTTCTACTCACGGCGGACTTCATTGCAGGACGCGTGTTCTCTGCCCCCGAATTGGTCACCTTTGTTGCGCCCGCTACAGCAATGTTCGCTGCCCTGATGCTCTTTGGCGTCATTTACTCGATCCTGGCGGGGCTCGGTGCATTTCAAGAGCATGCTCGCGCGGCGCTGCAAGGGAGTGTTGTTACTCTCGCCGCGACGGCGGGCGGCGCGCTTATGGTCGGGCCCATTGGCGCCGCATGGGGACTCGCCATCGGCCAAGTGTCGATGGCGACCTTGGCCACGGCTGCGATGATCCGCGTGCTGCGAGCGCACGACATCGCGCTCTGCCCGGCTTGGCCAGGCCGAGAGGTGCTACAGGTGCTGACCCGAGGCCTACCCTACTTCATGAGTACCCTACTCCTCCTTCCAGTTGACTTCGCTACACTCGGCATTCTTGCGCGTGCCGGAGGCATCGACGCACTTGGCGAGCTTCGAGTGACCCAAGCGATCATGGCTGCCGCCTCGGCACTGCCAACGGCACTCATGGGACCGATCCTGACCCATCTGGCTGCCGGCTATGCCAGCGGCAGCGGCCCGGCAGACGTGCGCCAGCACCTCAGGTGGCTCTGGACGCTGAGCCTCTCGCTGGCGGTGGGCGTAGCCGCCCTGTGGCCCCTGGCCGTCGATGTCGTCGCCGGTCCGACCTATCCTCTGGCCCGCCACGCGGGCGATCTGGCCCTCATGGCGTTCGTGCCAGCCATGCTCCTCAGCGTGCTGCACGGGGCGCTCATGGCGCGCGGCAAATCGAGCACCGGCTTGCTGTCGGTCGGCGCCGTGCAGGCTGTGACGGTCTTCACCGCAGCGTGGTTCCTCATCCCCCGGTTCGGTCTTGCCGGTTACTTCCAGGCGCAGGCCATTGGCTTTGCCGCAGCCGGTCTCGTGGCAGCCTTGGCCTGGGGCGGGAGCGGCGCGATACGAGGGACACGTGTGGTCGTGCTGACCGGCCTGACACTGGCGCTCTACGCAGCACTGCTTCTCGACCACGTCTACCCGGCGAGCCTGACCGTCCGCTTGATCGCGGCGCTGATGGGAGCGGGTCTCGTCGGAGCACTCGCCTACGTCGTTCTCCTCACCCCAGGCGAGCGCGCCGGTCTCTCGACCGGTATCGCCGCCGTGTGGCGCCGGCTTCGCCACCGCCGACCCGCGACCTCCACCTGATGCAATCCAACCCGATCAAGGTCGCCATCGCGTCGCTCGGACGCTTCCATGTGCTCGACCTCGCCCGTGAGCTCGACCGGCTCGGCACGCACACGCGGTTCTATTCATACGTACCAGTGTCGAGAGCCGAGCGGTTCGGTCTCCGGCGCCAATGCCAACGGACCGTCCTGCCGCCGCTGGCCCCGCTCATCGGCTGGCAGACCTACGCGCCCAACCTCTGGCCAGATCTCCGTGAGCGCGCCACAGCCCATGCACTCGACGCCGCCGTGAGCGCCCGCCTCGAGCCCTGCGACGTCTTCGTGTGCATGTCGGGCGCCTACCTCGGCGCCGCCCGCTATGCCAAGCGACGCTACGGCGCCAAGATCTGGCTCGAGCGCGGCAGCCGCCACATCCTCTCCCAGCGCGAAATCCTTGCCGCGCTGAGTGCGCGGGGACCGACCGACTTCATTGTCGCGCGTGAACTGGCTGGCTACGAACTTGCCGACCGCATTGTCGTGCCCTCGAGCCACGTCGTCGAGAGCTTCCGGGAAAAGGCCCCGCACCTCGTCCCGAAGCTGTTCGTCAATCCCTACGGCGTCGATCTGGAGCAGTTCCCGCAGCGGCCGGAGCAACCTCCCGCATCGCCGCCGACGGTCATCTTCGTCGGCGGCTGGAGCATTCGAAAAGGCGTCGATATTCTCGTGGACGCTATTCGCAAACTGGATGGCGTGCACCTTCTCCATGTCGGCGGCATCGTCGACGTGCCTTTCCCAGACGATCCACGCTTTCAGCACGTCGATCCCGTACCCCAGTGGCGATTGACCGAATACTATCGTCGCGCCCACGTCTTCGCGCTCGCCTCGCGCGAAGAGGGGCTCGCGCTCGTGCAGGCCCAAGCTCTTGCAAGCGGCCTCCCGCTGGTGTGCACGGACCGCACAGGTGGCGGCGACCCTCGTTTGACGGCGGCTCTCGCTGACCGGATCTCGGTCGCCCCGGTAGGAGACGCCGCCGCGCTCGCAAGCGCGCTGAGCGAGATGCTCGCCCGCTCCCAGATTGGTCAGATCCCGCCACTCTCCGACAGCGACCGAGCCACCCTCCACTGGGCTGCGTACGGGAAGAGGTACGTCGAGGAATTGCACAAGGCGGTACCCTCCCCCACGCCAAGGACCAATGGAACACCCCATGCCACATAGTCCGAGCCTCAATACCCTACTGTTTGGCCTGCTGCCGGTTTCACGGACACGAAGTTTGGGTTGGCCTGCTGCCGGCTCCACCAGAACAGTACCGAGGACCGAGCAACGATGACCGTCTGGTCGCAGTGCGTAGGCGCCATCAAGCATCGCGCAAAGTGGTACAGCATAGCCGGAAACGCGCAGCCACTCTGGCGAGCCTATGCCTGCGGAGAAGCCAAGTGCAGACGCTAACGGGAGCGGCCAGACGAGTTCTGGAGAAGACGACGCGAAACTGGACCTTCAAGCGTCGGCTTCAGACCGAGTACGGTGACCAGACGATCGTGGTCAGCCCTTCTGCAGGTCTGAAGTATCTCATCAAGCCTTTGGCGGAGATTGACACTTCCCTTCTTCGCAACGCGAGTGAGATCGTGCGCACCGGGGATACCGTCTGGGATATCGGCGCAAATGTCGGCCTTTTCACATTCGCTGCTGCGGCACGCGCTGGACCAACGGGACATGTCGCCGCGTTTGAGCCTGACGCATGGCTCGTCCAGCTACTGCGCCGATCCTGCCGCCTCCAGACAAAGTCCGCTGCTTCCGTGGCAGTCATACCGGCCGCGATCGGTAGAGAGGCGGGAATCCGCTCGTTTTCCATTTCCAGTCGATCGCGCGCCTCCAATTCGCTCACGGGCTACGGGCACTCCCAGCTGGTTGACGTCGCAGAACTGCAGTCCGTCGCGGTACTCGACATCTCAACGGTGTTGAAGTCGCTTCCACCACCGAACGTCGTAAAGTGTGACGTGGAAGGCGCCAAATGCGAAGTATTCTCCAGCGCTGAGCAGCTCTGGGAGAGCATCAGACCCGTCATAATCTGCGAAATCGGATCCGCAACAGCCCCCGACATGAAAACCATATTCGGGCTCGCCAACTACCGCTTGTTCGACGGAGAGCGATCGTTGAAGCAGGCGCAGCAGATTTCGGACCCGATGTGGAGTACTGTCGCAATCCCGGCTGAAAAGGTAGCGGACTACACGACCTGATATGCACCAGAAACCGAGCATCTCAGACCACGCGTCGAGACCAAGCGCAAGCGCGCGCCCGGTCTCTAGCGATGCGCCCCGCTTCTGATGCTCGAGCCCCTCCACTCCCTCCAGATCATCGCGTCGCTGGATAATCCCTCGGCGGGGCCGAGCTATACGGTGCGGCGGTTGGCAGAGGCGCTGGCAGCGAGAGGCGCGCCATCCGAGGTCTGCTGCACGACCCTGCAGGCGGCGCCGCCCGAGACACGTGTCCCGATCCATGCCTATCGCCAGGACGTAGCCGGCTTGCCGCTGGCGGCGAAGCTCTTTCGCAGTCGGGCGATGAGCGCCGCCATCGATCGTGCGGCAGCCGACGGTGCCATCCTGCATAGCCATGGCTTATGGACGCTGCCGAACCTCTATCCGGCAGCGGCCGCCCGGCGGCATGGTGCGGTGCACATCATCACTCCCCATGGCATGCTTGGTAAAGGCGCGCTCCAGTTCTCCCGCCACGCGAAGCAGATCTTCTGGCGGTTCGCCGGGCGCCGGGCGATGAGTGAGGCCACCTGCGTGCAAGCCACCAGCCGCGCGGAATGCGACGACGTCAGAGCCATGGGCATCAGGCAGCCCGTGGCCATCATTCCGAACGGCATCGACATGCCGCCGTTCGACGTCGTCGCGGCTGGCAAGCAGCACCGTGACCCCAACCGGCGGACGCTCCTCCATCTCGGCCGCCTGCACCCCAAAAAGGGGATCGACCGCCTGATCGATGCATGGGCCAGGCTGGAACCCCGCCATCCGGAATGGTCCCTCCGCATCGTTGGTCCATCGGAGAACGGTCACGGCGAAGCACTCGCTGCCCAGGCCGCGCGCCTGGGAGTGAGTCGCGTCGAACTTGTCGGCCCCCTGTTCGGCCGGGACAAGGAGAAGGCTTATCGCGACGCCGACATTTTCGTGCTCCCCACACTCGACGAGAATTTCGGCATGGTCGTCGCGGAGGCGCTGGCCAATGGCACGCCCGTCGTCTGCACGAAGGGGGCACCGTGGGTCGGGCTGGAGACCAACGGCTGCGGCTGGTGGATAGAACACGGCGTCGACCCGATCGCTGCCGCACTCGAGGCCGCAATGCAGAGGCCGCGAGACGCACTGGATGCGATGGGTAAACGCGGTCACGCTTGGATGGCGGCGGACTTCTCATGGGAGCGCGTCGCGACCGACATGGAAGCGGTGTACCGGTGGTGCCTCATTGGACAGGATGGCGCGAACCCGCCGCCGACGATCGATATCGCCCGATGACCGTATCGCAAGCTCGAGCAAACCGCCTGCGCCCGGAGGCATCACCGAACCGCGTCGACAAGGCCCGCCGGCTCGCCTGGCTGATCATCGAAGCCACCCTCTATCGATGGTCCCCGACCCCCCTCCATCGTTGGCGCTGTGTCCTACTTCGGCTGTTTGGCGCTGAGATGGGCTCAGAGGCGCATCCCTATCCCTCCGCGCGCATCCGGGCGCCCTGGAACCTCGTGATGGGGCCCAGAAGCTGCCTCGGGCCGCGAGTCATCTGCTATTCCGTCGGCAAGATCCGGCTCGGCGCTGACGCCATCGTCAGTCAGGGCGCCCACCTGTGCGCCGCCACCCACGACCACCGCGATCCCGCATTCACCCTGCTCGTCGGCGACATCGATATCGAAGCGGGCGCCTGGGTCGCGGCCGACGCTTTCATCGGCCCCGGCGTCCGTATCGGAGAACGCGCCGTCGTGGGCGCGCGAGCGGTCGTAATGAAGGACGTGGCGGCGGAAACGGTCGTCGTTGGAAATCCGGCGCGGGTGGTGGGGGAGCAAGGCGCTTGAACTTCTCCGCAGTGCGTGATCACCCCACGGCGCCAAGCACATCTCCAGTGTCGGCTGCGGATACATCGCTATGACAAACGCAATCCAGACGATCCTGAATGATTTGCGCGGTCTCGATCGTGTATGCGGCCGTCTTGTAGCTTGGCGATGGCTAAGTGCCCTGCTGTTGCGCTTGCCGCAGGTGCTTCGCGAAAAGAACCTACAGGCGGCCGATGCTGCTGTAGGCGAAGGACCATTTGAGATCACCTATCCATCCTGCAGCCGGTTCCGCGTCGCCGGCCACGGCATTCTATCGGGTATACGCGAAATGTACGCCCGGGACTGCTATCTGCTGGGCGGCCTCCTCCGCATCCAGGACGGAGATCTCGTCGTTGATCTCGGCGCGAATATCGGAAACTTCACCAATCTCGCACTGGCCCACGGTCCCCGAGAGCGTGTCGTGTCGGTGGAGCCGAGCAAAGGATTGAATGAAAGATTCACCCACTCGCTACAGCAAAATCCAGGCTTTGCCGACCGGACAACTTTGGTGCGGGCCTTCATCGGATCACTGGGATCGAAACAGCAAGCCGCAATTGCGGCAGACGGCGACTATCGAGACGCTCCATCGATTACCGAACAGGAACTGATCTCATTGCTCGGTCGAACGTCCATCGATTTCCTGAAATGCGATATCGAGGGCGGAGAGTTCGGGCTCATGACCAACAAGCATCTATTCATGATTGCAAAGCAAATCGCGGTCGAAGTGCACGCTTTTGCTGGCGATGTTGAGGCCTTCAAGGATCAGTTGGAGAAAATGGGCTTCCACATCCTTCGCGACAAGCAGGCACCAGACGGCACCTCGATTATCCTCGCCTGTCGCTCAGCAGGCGCGCTGACATAGTGATCGGTACCGAGCCCATGATGTCCCGGGATGACTTTCGTAGCGAAAGCGTAAGATGATCTCGGTCCTTATTCTCACGCTCGATGAGGAGATCAACATCTCCGAATGCATCGCGTCGCTGCCTTGGCGTAGCGACGTCCATATCCTCGACTCCGGCAGCACCGATCGCACGAAGGAACTTGGGATTGCGCTCGGCGCCAACGTCACCGCCCGTCCATTCACGAACTACGCCGATCAACGAAACGCCGGCCTCGCGCTCCCATTCGCGAACGACTGGATCGTCATGCTCGATGCCGACGAGCGCATGACGCCCGCACTGGCTGCCGAGATCGAGACGCGGATCGGGGGCGCCGAAAGCGATCTGGACATGCTGCGTGTGCGTCGCAAGGACATGTTCATGGGACGATGGCTGCGCCGCTCGTCCGGGTATCCGACGTGGTTCCCCCGAGTGATGCGTCGGGGCAAGGTCACGGTCGAGCGCGAGATCAACGAGGTCTACCGATGCAACGGTCGCACCGGCGAACTCCGGGAGCATCTCGTTCACCATCCCTTCAACCGCGGCATGGACTGGTGGTACGAGCGGCACTCCCGCTACGCCACTGCAGAGGCGAAGCAACTCCTCGCCCAAGACAGCGGATCGCGCCCCGGCGTTGGCCTGCTCGTCGATGGGGACCCGGCCGTGCGACGCGCAGCTCTGAAGCGCTTCGCCTACCGCCTGCCAGGGCGGCCCTTTCTCACATTCCTCTATCTCTACGTGCTGCGGCTCGGATTTCTCGATGGTGCGCCGGGCTACCACTACGCGACGATGCGGATGGCTTACGAGGTGATGATCGACTCGAAAGCGGCCTTTGCCCGAGACCGGGAGCGAAACCCGCCCCCTCACGGCTCCAGCACCACGTAGCTGACCGTGCTCGTGTCGCCGGTCGCGATGGTATCGGAGACATCGCGCGACGTGATCGTGAACGAACCCTCAGCCGGCGCCACCTCGTAGGTCACGCCCGGTGTGCCCCCCCGGGCTGAACGTGTGACGGCGACGCGGGCGTTGCCGGTCAGATTGGCGTTCGAGACCACCGCCTGCCCGGCCGTCAACGCCACGGTGCCGTGCCGGATGCCGGTGAAGTACTGGCTCTTCGGCCCGATGAAGATCGAGTCGCCCGCATTCGCGCCGAGGTTGAGCTGCTGGGCGGGGCTGTACTGGATGAAGTTGCGAGAAACGCCGTCCGTGATGTCCCGGAGCAGAAAGCCGCCGCCCGGCTGCGAAGCAATGAGGTATCGCCGGCCGCTCGCGGCCGTGCTGTTGAAGACGAGGCCGCACTCGAACACCGACCCGGACGACTGGATCATGGCCGCAATATCGCCGAAGCCGACGAGATCGAGCGGACCCGCCGAGAATTGCGTCGTGTTGTCGCCGGCCTTGAAGCGGTTCGCCCGGTTGGAGAAGGCGACACCGCCGACCTCGACGCCCGGGCGCGCCGGCCCCACCTGAACCCGGTCGTGACGGGGCTGCGCCAGCGGGCGCATGAACGCGCCGCCGATAAGCCCCGCCTCGCGGAGGAACACCGTCGCCACCGCGCCGTAGTAGAAGAGGCGCGGATGCGCCGACACCGTCGGACCATCGCCCGATGACATCAGTCCGAGATCCCACGCCTCGCGCCACGCCCCCATGATCCGCGCCGTATCGACGAAGCAGTCGCCGTTCGCCTCGGCATTGGCCCGGAGCGCCGCGTCGTAGGCGTCCTGATCGACGGCGCCGGGGTCGGAGACCCGGTTCGCACCGAACAGGACAAGGGAAGGTCGCCGGGCCGCGAGCGGGGTGGTGTCGGCGAGCGTGCCGTTCCACGCCGAGGCGTTGGCCGGAGAGACGGTGGCCGGGAACGCGTCGCGGATACCGTCGATGATCGTGTCGATCATCTCGCCGACCGTGAGCCCCGTTGATCCGGACGAGTCTCCGGGACTGTCGAGGAAGCTCGTCATGATCATGTCGGCGGGCGTCGCGGCGGCAAGCTCGGCAAAGCGGGGCGAGGCAACCATGTCCATCATGGCGAGGCCGCCCACGTGCCAGTTGTGAAAGATGACGCCCGTGCTCGCAGCCACCAGCGCGCCGACGATGTAGCAGTCGCCGCCGGAGACATGGGCGAAGCGGATGCGCGCGGCGTCGACAGCCGTGACCGTCACCTCTTGATAGACGAGGCCGGTCGCGCCGCTGGTATCGACGGCCGTGAGGCCGGTAACGTCGGTGTAGGTTTCGGTCTGCGTCTTGGTCGATGTCTGCACCTTGAACGTGCCGCCACCGGAGCGCCGCATGAACCACACGCCGACCCGCGTGCAGTTGCTAGGCGCCAGCGCCACCTGATTGTGCCACTCCGGCAGAGGGTTGTCGTTGAAGCCGTTGCCGACCTCGAAGTACTTTGATCCCCCGGATGCCAGGTTCCAGTAAGCGCCGTTGGGCGAGTTCGTGAAGTCTCCCGTGACCTGAGTGATGCTGGTGCCGTTCCCGTCGTCGCCGAACCCGGTCTCACCGGACAGCCGGCCGGCAATGCCGCCGTTGACCCACTCGAGCTTGAGCCGTTGCTCGATCACCTCGCGCATGAGCGGCATGACGCTGTCGCCGAAGGTGACGACGTCGAGCCGGGCGTTCGCCTCGCCGCGCAGGATGGCCGCGAGCTTGGCCCACGGCCGGCGCAGGTAGGGATTGAGGACGACCGGATCGGTCGGCGATGCACCACCCTCGATCGTCGAATTCGGGAAGGAGACTTCCCCCGTACTGCGGTCGACGACGATCGCCTCGTGCCAGGCGACCCCGTCGGCAGAGACCTTGACGTGAAGATCGTCATCGCCCGACGTCCCGATCTCGGCCCGTCCGCCATAGGCGGTCTGGAAGAGAACGCTTGCTGTATCGCCGGCCGTGGCCTTGTTGATTTTGTGCTGGTGTCCACCGCTGGTGTCGTGATCGAAGAGCGTTGCCGCTGAGGCAACCGTCAGGCGGTTCGTCGTATCCGCTGCGGCATTGATGCCGACGAACGGGGTCGCATTGACCCCAGCGCTGAGGCCGGTGGCGTCGATCCACGCGCTGTCGTGCCAGACGACGAGGCGCTCTTCGTCCCCGATCCACGCGAGCCACCCCCCGCGCGGAACATGGTAGAGCCAGCCGCCGTCTTGGTACGACGCCACTTGCCCCGTCCGGCCGCCCCAGATCCCCGTGGCGTCAGGCCCCACGATGTAGCGAGCCCCCTCGAGCGGCGACGCCGGCGCCTCACCGAGATCGCGGTCGAGCACCCCGATCTGGACCACGGCATCGAGGGTCGTCAGCGCCTCGTTGTGCGTCACATGCTTCTGGGCCTGGGCCTGGGCGATGAAGGGCAGCGCGAGGTTGGGCGAATGATCCACGAATGGTCTCCTGCGGGGGTCGGCTCGTGAACCAGAGCCTAAGCCCGCCGCGCATCGTGGGGATAAGTCTTCCCGACAATCCGCCAGAGACCGAACGCAACAGCCGCAGACCGCCCCGATGCAGCCCCGAACGGCGCACGCCATCCGTGTGATCGGTGCGTCGAATACCTAGCCGCCGACGATCTCGGAGACAGCCGCGGCCGGCACCCGGATTTTCACGGGCCGGTTCAGCACCGTCATCAGGACGAGCAGTCGGTCATTGTCGTCGAGCCCGATGACCTCCGCCACGAGCCCGTCGAATGCGGGCAGCGTCAGCCGGACCGTCTGGCCGAGATGGTACGGCGTCTCTGGGCGCACGATGACACCGTCGATCTCCCGCGCCCTGAGCGCCGCGATGAAGCCATCGGGAACGCTGCCGGGCGTTACACCGGACGTCACCACGCTGGAAACGCCGAAGGTCGACAAAATCGGCCGCCATTGCTGCGTTTCGTGGTCGACAGCGACGAACAGGTAGCCAGGAAACAACGGGCGACGAACGTCACGTGTCTGGCGCGCGTGACGCACGCGACGCAGCAGCATGGGGCAATAGGCGTCAAAGCCCTGCCTGGCAAGGTTGCTGACGGCGACGACTTCCCTGTGCGGCTGACTTCGCACCACCAACCACTTCGGCCGGCTCATCCGAACCCCCGATTGCATGCTCTACGCAATGCGCCCCGCCACGATCCGTCTAACACAAATCCCGCGGCGCTGCGAACAGGCACCCGTTGCGACAGGTGGCAGGCCACTGACGGCGACGCATCTCCACGGTGCGGCTTCCTCGAGGAACCGACCGTCATCGTCCTTCGCCAGCCTGAAAATTTACCAACGTCGGGGAAAATGGAACTCCGTCTCATTGCGGCCACGCCCTGGAATCATTCACACACGTGGAAAGCCGTGATCCCGGGACTCCGACCCGGCTTGGCGTGCAAAGGGGTGGCAATGACGTTGCACAACACGCGGGTCCAGATGGTGTCGATTGCGGGCCTGTTGCTTGCGCTGCAGCTGGCCATCCTGGCGCACGTCATCAGCATGTCCCCGACGATCGGTGGACGCGTGGCGCGGATGATCGCCCACCCCCTCGAGACGCGGTTCAAGCGCCTCCCCGAGCACCAGCTCCCTGCCGTCGCAGGCGTGGTCGTCCTCGGCGGCGGGGTCGAACGTCTGCGTGAGGCCGGTCGCCTCGCGCGGCGCTGGCCCCATCTCCAGCTCTTTGTGAGTGGAGCCGGACCTCATGCCCAGGTGTGGCAGAGCCTCGGCACGGGGATTGCGCCCTCGCGGGTGACGATCGAGACGATGTCCCAGACCACGTACGAGAACGCCCTGAACTCCAGCCGCCTCATCGAGCGGCAAGCCGGGGAGCGGTGGGTGCTGCTGACGTCGGCGGTCCATATGCCTCGTTCCGTCGGGGTGTTCCGGCGTGCCGGGTTCGACGTCCTGACCTGGCCCGTCGCGGACTTGCCGGAGGCACCGGAAAGCGCCATCCGCTCATCGCTCCATGAGTGGATGGGCCTCGGCTGGTATTGGGTCCGTGGCCGGGGCAGCGAACTCCTGCCAACCGCGCAACTGGGTTGAACCGTCCCCAAGCCACCACCTCCGGCCGGATCGGTCTCCAGCGGTCAGCCTCCGACCTTCTCGGCCGGCGCGTCGAGCAAACGCGCCGGTTCCCCGACCGTCGGCCGTTGCGCCGAAAGTCCGGTCACCCGGTCCTCGCCGTCGCCAACCACCGCGACGGAGACATGCAGCATTTCCGACAGCAGCGAATGCCACTTCAGGGCTGAGATCTGCAACGTAAAGCTGGCGTCGAACGCGCGCCGCGCCGCACTCCCCAACGTCTCGCGCAGTCCCCGATCGGCTGCGAGATGCAGAATAGCCTCGGCAAGCCGGCCACCTTCACCCACGCCAATGGCGACGCCGCATTCGAACCGTTCGACCAGACGTGCCACTTCGCCGTCTCGCGCGCCAACGAACACTACCGGTCGGGCTGCCGCAAGGATGCCGTACACTTTGCTCGGCACGACGAGCCCTTCGTACTCGGGCCGCAACGTGACGAGATGCACGTCGGCGCTGGAGAGGAGGACGGACAGCCGCTCTTGCGGCTCATAGGGACGAAACTCCACGTTCGTCAGCCCGCGCCGGGCGCACTCGGCCTTGAGATACGCCCGTTGCACGCCACCGCCGATGAAGGCGAACAGGATCTCCGGCAGTCCGTCGGTGTCGCGACGCCTCGCGATGTGCTCCATGGCATCGATGATGGTCTCTGCGTCGTGGACGCGACCAAAGTTGCCAGAGTAGGCGACGACCATCTTGCCGTCCCACCCCCACTCGGCGCGCCGCGCCACGGCACCAGCGTCCGACGCCTTGATCGCATGACCGTCAGCCCAGTTGGGAATGACCTTGATGCGCTCGTCGGCAACCCCGAGCGCACGCAGCCGCGCACGCATTTCGTCGCCGATGGCGACACTGCGCTGGGCGAGACGGACGCTCCAGTTGCGCACCGGCACGATGGCCCGGAAGATCAGCCGGCCGAGCGCGCCACCAACCTTCGAGTGGGCCGCAACTTCCGGGAAAATGTCCTGCATCCAGTTGACGAGCTGGGCGCCCTTCAGAAATGCGACCGGCCACAGCACGATCGAGAGGAGAGGCGGGTCGGTCTTCGCGACGATGATATCGCCACGCCGCACCTCCAGAAGCAACCGCAGCACGACGCTCAGATAGAACGTGATGTAATCGCAAGCCCGCCCCGGCAGACTGGATCGCCCGAACCGCGTCGAGGCCACCCGCGACACGCTGACCCCTTCGATGACGTCCCGGGAGGCAAGAGACGCGCCCGGGGTCTCGTAGAGTTGCCGGCTTGTGCACACGTGCACATCGTAGCCGCTCCGTGCCAGCGAAAATGCGATCCCGGACAAGACTTGGCTCGTCGCGGAATGATCTGGCGCAAAGTACCGATTTACAAAATGAACTCTGGGACCACGCATCCATGGACTCCAACGCTACATCATGAACAAGAGATGGGTGATGGAGCGTGGCAAATGCGAACTGGCCCTCGACGCGGCACAATCCCGCATCGCCCTGGTTCCCCCGCTGCAATCGGTCCCACCCGACAGCTAAACAACACGTTAAGACTAACTGCGCGTCGCCCGCGATCGAGTGAAAACCGGTGATGACGCGAAGATTGCCTTCGCACTGTGGCGTGAACGCCTCATTCTGGTCGCGATTCGGAATGGAGGGCTCGGGCCCGATCTCGCTTACCCGGATCGTCAGCCACCACAGCGCGGCCACGCAACCGATTGAAACGCCGCAAAGCCAGCAAGCAATATCCGGCGATCACGCGGCCTGACGCGCCGGGCCGGCGCGAAATGTGAACTGCACGCCGCCGATCGAGACGCGATCTCCGTCCTGCAACTCGGCGTGCTCCTTCTCGACGCCATTGACGAGGATCGGGTTCGGCTCGGATCGGACGGCCGTCTGGTTGTGGATCTCGGCTTTCCCGTCGACGAGCAACAACCGGGCGTGATGCCGCGACACCCGCACGTCGTCGACGCGGACATCGTCCTTGCTGTGCCGTCCGATGACGATCTCCGGCTTGTCGAGCGTGACCGTCCCGAGCCGTTCGTCGAAGATCAGCGCCGGCCCGCCGGGAGCGGCCCGCGCCTGTGCGGGCGCCGGCACGCTATCGACAGCCTCACGGACACGCGGGGTCGTGGCGCGATCCCCGAAACTCCGCTGGCACAGTCGCGCAAGAGGCACCGTCATGGCCGTCGAGATGAGCGCCACCAGCACCAACGCCGAGAACGTCGTCGGCCCCAGCACACCCTTCTGATAGAGCACCGTCACGACGACGATCTCCATCAGCCCCTTGCACTGCATCAGGACGCCGAGTGTCAGCGCGAACGGGAGACGCTCGCCCGACAGCAGCAGCGGCGCCGCGATCCCGACGAACTTGCCACCGACACACACCAGCATGGCGACGCCGACCACGGTCCACACCGCCGGGTCTGCGAAACTGAAGCTCGTCTTCAGGCCCGTAGCCAGGAAAAGAAACGGCAGCAGCAGCAGCGTCACCGGCGTATCGAGCCGGTCCTCGCACAGGTGCCGCAGCTTGTCGGGCAGCAGCAACCCGACGAGAAACGCACCGATCGCGGCATGGAGCTGCGTGGCCTCGTTGAGCGCCGCCGCCGCAAACAGCGCGATCAACGCGATCGAGATCAGGAACCGCTCCTGCGCCTCGCGTTCGATCAGGCGCTCAAGATAGGGCGAGATCACATAGACCAGCGCCAACACTGTCACCAGGGCCCCACCAGCCGCAATGGCGCACGCGAGCAAGGCATTCGCCGAGCCGGCCGCAAACGGCAGCAGAATGGTGAGCGCGCCCCAGAGCAGCGCGTCGTCGATACCCCCGATGGCGAGCGCGATGGTCCCGATCGGCTTCTCGTTGAACCCGAGTTCGCGCAGGATCACCACCAGAACCGGCAGCGCCGTGACGGCCATGCACAGCCCGAACGCGACGGCATAGAGCGTGGTGTTGTTGAGTTCGCCGACGAGCCCGGGAATGGACGCATGGCCGAGGAGCGCGAACGCCGCGGCGGTACCCGCGATCCATGGGACCGCGACCCCCGAAATGCCGGTCCGAAGCACCATGCCGGCGGCCCCACGCAACACCTGCCGATCGAGTTCACATCCGGCGAGGAACACGAACAGGACGAGGGCGACGTTCGAGAGCGTCTCCACGCCCGAAAGAACCGCTTTGTCGAAGAGGAACGTGTAGGCCTCGGGCGCCAGCGCGCCGAAGATCGACGGCCCGAGCGCAATGCCGGCGAAGATCTGGATGATCGGAAGCGGAAACAGCCGTCCGAGCCCCAACGGCCCCCAGAGCATGAGTGGCAGGCCGACCACGATGACGACCTGCAGGAACAGCATCACCTTGGCGTCGACGACCATGGATCTCTCTGGCTGGCGGAAACGGCTTCTGACGTGCTGGGTGGCCGCGCGACACTAGGGCCAACGCCCAGCGCTTGCCACCCGCCCCACCAGAATGTGACGCAAAGTGAGCGTTCCGGCCTAACCGGCTCCCTGGAGCGGCCCCGGATGGCGAAAAGCAGCGACACTCCAGTTGATCTTGCTCGGAACTTGTCTCTAGGCTGCACGGTCATCGAGGGCCGGAGCCCTTTGTGACGCGATGCAGTGACCGAAGGACGCGGGTGTCCGGAGCCGGCGCTGGGCCAATGCGCCCCAGCGAACCGAAGGTCGAACCGCACGGCGTCCCCGACCCAAGGTGCGATACCTTGAGCCGACCGCCC
Source organism: Hyphomicrobiaceae bacterium (assembly GCA_041742195.1). Taxonomy (GTDB): domain Bacteria; phylum Pseudomonadota; class Alphaproteobacteria; order Rhizobiales; family Hyphomicrobiaceae. The sequence continues at coordinate 6,245 of JBGSJD010000369.1, read as the reverse complement.
CGGATACCGATCGATGTTCATGTAATGGAGCCCGAGCGGCTCGAGCTGTGGAGCAGCATCGTGACAGCCAATCCCGCAGACTGTCGCGAGCCGACGCCATGACCTCGGCCCGCAGCCTGACGATCGCCGTCACCGGTCATCGTCCGAACCGGATCCGGGTTCGTCCGGCACGCCTGATGCGACGTCTGCGCGATGTGTTGAAGGAAGCCCGTCGCGGCGTCCGTTCAGGTTTCCCCTCCGCCGAGATCGTCGCGCTATCCGCCCTCGCCGAAGGCGCCGACCGCATGTTCGCCGAAGCAGCACTGGGCCTCGATTGCCGCCTCGACGTCGTGCTCCCGTTCACGAGCCCGGACTACGAGACCACCTTCGGCGACGCGAGCACGACGCCCTGCTATCGCGAGCTTCTCGCGCGCGCCGCCAAGGTTACGGAACTGTCCGGCAGCCTCTCCGACAGGAAAGCCGCCTACGAGGCCGTCGGCCACGCACTGGCCGATGCCGCCGACATGCTCGTCGCCGTGTGGGACGGCCGTCCATCCGCCGGCCGGGGCGGCACACCCGAGATCGTCGCGTACGCGGTGTCGAAGGGCATCCCGGTCATCTGGATCGACGCGAACCGGGATCGACCGCCGATGCAACTTGTCGTGGCCGTCGCCGGCGAGACGGGCCCCCTTGTCCTCGGCGCGGTGACGGCCCGCGCCGTGACGCTGCGCCCGCGTGCCATCACGCGCCTGTCAGTCGATCTTCTCCGCCAATAGCGCTTTCCGGCGCGCTCAGCTGTCCCCCGACAACTGGCGCCGCAAGCCGTCGATATTGCGCGTGTTGTTGTCGAGAACCGCCCGCCACTCGCCATGCTCGATAGCGAGCACGTGCTCGATATTCTGGGCGAAGAGGCGCGCGTCGTCGGCTCCCGAGGCCGGTGCGGGGGCTCGCGCTGCAGCCTGGGCCGCCGCCAGATTTTCCTTGCGATACTTGATCAGCCTTTCGGCCATCTCACGATACCGCTCTCGATTGCGGCTCGACAGCAACGCCGCGTCGGCCGCCTGCGCCGCCGTCAAGAGCGTCGTGCCGACGATGGCGAAGAACGACGCGATATTCTGATCCGCGACCCAGTTCGGCAGCTTGGCCAGCGTCTTTGCGACCTGCGGCCATTCGGGGGGCAGGATCGTGAACCCGTTCATGAATATGGCGAGCGTCACCAACCCGAACCCGATCAGCCGCACGCCGCCGATCAGCACGGTCTGCAGCGTCGCGCGCGTCGATTTGCCGAGGAACCAGCGGATCTGATCGTCGAGCAAACCGACCCGGGCGTACTCGAAGGCCAGTTGCCGGATGGTGGGGACCGTCTCCGATGGCCCGCCTCCGAGACCCGCCCGCGACCTTGCGTCGGCCTCGTCCAGCACCCTCGCGAAGATCTGCCGCCGAAGACCTTCCGAATCGCCCCGATTGCCGAGCCATCCACGATGCGGCCGGCCAAACCACAGCGCCAGCCAGAGAAGACCAGCCAACAGCAGCAGACCGAACTGCGCGCCGGAAAGGATCACCGGGTCGAGTCCCAACGTCGAAGTGACGTCCTTCAGGAGTGCCAGTCCGCCGAGCGACGCCCCGAGCGCGGAGGTCCCGACGGCCAGCAGCAGCAGGCGGCTGTAGACCGACCGCAGCCGGTTGGCCGCCTTGCTCTTCGTCTCCTGCTCCTCCTCGAGCTTCGCGATGGCCGGGCTCGTCAGGATGTCCCCGAGGGCCTTGGCATCATCAGGCAGGGTCGCCGCAATCCGCGAGGGCTTCCAGCTGCGCGCCGCCTTGTAGGCCCGCTCGAGGCTGTGCATCGCCGCCAGCGTCGAGGCGTCCCGGTCGCGTGTGTCGTCGTCGAGCATCTGCCACGTCCACGTTGCGGCTTTGGGAGAAGTCACGGTCGGTTTCGTCCTTGGCGGCACGCGGCCGCCGTCGTCCGAAGGCCGCGGCATCGGCTCCGGATCGGTCCAGACACGATCGAACGGGTCAGGGAAGTCACTGGCATCCACCTGATCGCGAGCCGTGGCCATCGCGAGAGCGCCGAGCCGATCGACCACTTCGGGCGCAGCAAGCTCCTGCAGGAGCGGTACGTCGGCCTTGATCGGCAACGGATAGCGCAGCGCCGCGATGCCGGCCGCATGACCGCGCGCGATGCCTTTTCGCTTGTTGCCCTTCTCGAACCAGTCCGTCTCGATCGGCAGGTCGAAGCGCTGGAACGACAGCCCCCGGACGCCGCCGATGGTACTCTTCGCCAGATCCCGTACATCGCCGTCGATCCACCACGCATTGCGCGGTTCCGACAAAGCCTGCAGCATCGTCAGGCCGAACTGCTCGCTGTCCTTGATCATGCCGGACAGCGCCGACACGGCACGGAACGGCAGGTAGCGCCCCTTCACGGGCGTCTCGAAGGCGCCTGTGCCGACCGAGACCAGCAGCATCGCGTTCGGCCGCACGCGCCAGCCCTTCTCGGGGCCACCGAGATTGTATTTCGACAGCGTGGCCATCAGAAACATCTGCAGCGCCGGGCTGTTGTGCGGCGAAACTCCGCCGTCGATGAACTGCCCCGGCTTGTCGCTGACTGCCTCTGGCCTATTGGGGTCGTGGATCTGGATGCTGACCGGCCTGAAGATCGTCGGCGCCGCCGTCGAGGCGCGCAGCACGTCGGCGAGCGCGTAGTGCCCGTTGCCGATGACCAGCTTCCCCTCGTTGTTGATCGCGTCGTTGAAATAGCGCGCATGCGGATTGTTGACGAAGGTCCAGACGCTGTTGGTGTCGGCGCGCTTGCAGACGATCACGAGCCCCGTGCGCAGCTTGTCGCTGGCCAGCGGCTCGTCCCCGACGATCTTCTTGATGCAAGCGACCAGCTGACGCTCGTCGAACGTATCGAAATTGAACGCGATCCGCGCCCAGTCCCGCGCCTTCACCAGCCAGCGCAAGCCCCAGCCGGTACGCGCCTCGATCCAGCCCGCGAAGCGGCGGGTGTTCGACTGGAAGATCCCGTCCGCGAAGGACGTGAATTCCTGCTCGATCGCCGACACACGCCAACCAAGCGCCACCAGCGTCGCAATCAGTGCGCCGACCGACGTGCCACCGACGAGGTCGAAGTAGTCCGCGAGCACGAAATCGTCGCCCCGCCCGAGCTTTTTCTGCAGGGTGCGCTCGATCTCGGCGAGGAAGCGGATGGCGACGATGCCGCGCGTGCCGCCGCCGTCGATGGCGAGAATCCGCTTCGGCCCGGGTGCCGTGAGCCGCCGCCCGATGCGCTGCGCGCCGGGCAACTCCGAGGCCTTGCGGAGTAGGGGAGGGGGCGCTTGTGCGATCATGAAGTGGTGCCCTCACTCTCGTCCGGGTCCGGACCCGCAATGTCTGCCTCGGCGCATTGGCCGAGCGCCGAAAGCTGGGCGCCGAGATTGGAAAGGCTCGTGACAAGGTTGGGCTCAAACCGGGCGGAGTGGGCAGCCGCGAGCCGCGCCGTGAGATCGCGGTGCCGAAACGAGCAGCTGATGAAAATGTCCGCCACGCAATGCCCCCACGCGGCGGCCCCACCACCCCCGGGGCCCGCCGCGAACTCTCAATTTAATGAACTGTCGCCAGCTTAGTGGCGGGCACGGCTAGCGGAAAGAGGCACCGTGCGATGTGCGCCGGCGCTGTGGCCGACGAGCATCCCGGTCGGCAACTCAGCAATCTCGACATCCTCAAGACCGGCGAAAGGACCACCCCCGTCAGCGCCGCAGCCGGTACCTGCAAGAGGTGTGAAGACTTCCGATGTGGCGGATGGGGAGGGATTCGAACCCCCGGTGGCCTTGCGACCACGCCGGTTTTCAAGACCGGTGCCTTAAACCACTCGGCCACCCATCCAAAGACGCGAACGTCAGGCAGCCCTGGTGCCGCGCCGACGCCGTCGCGCGACGCATGTAGCGGCTTACGCCCTGCGGCACAAGCCGCCCCGGTGGCACGCACTGCGACAGCCGCGTGACTACAGCAGCAGGCTGGCGAGGAACCGGCACACCACGACCGTCATGAACACCGCGAACGACAGCTCCAGCCGCCGCTTCGAGAGCCCATGCGACAGACGTGCCCCGATGGGCGCCGCGATCAATCCCGTCGGGATCGAGAGCGCCGCTCCGAGCAGGCTGACGTATCCGACGGAGCCCGGCGGCAGCGCGTCCGCGCCCCACCCGGCCCAGATGAACCCGAGCACCCCCGGCACCGCGATGAGCGGCCCGAAACCGGACGATGTCGCAACCGCCTGCTTGAGCCCCCGCCCGTAGAGCGTCATCAGCATGACGACATATGCCCCGCCCCCGATGCTCATCAGCGTCGAAATCGCGCCGATGCCGACCCCGTAGAGCTCTACAAAACGGCTCCGCGGAATGTCGGGCCCGAGCCGCCAGTCGTCCCGGCCGAGAAACATCCGGAAGGCCATGAACGAGCCCATCACGACCCAGACCCACTTGAGGACGTCGCCCCCCGATTGCTTTGCGACGAGCGAGCCGAGCACCACACCGAAGATCACGGGCAGCGCCATCCGTTTGACGAAGGCGAGATCGACCAGCCCATGCGCGCGATGCGCCGCGAACGACCGAAGCGTGGTCGGCGCGATGATGGCGAGCCCCGTGCCCGTCGCGAGATGCATCCGGACCGTCTCGTCGACGCCCATGACGCGGAACGTCTCGTAGAGCGAGATGACGACGACCGCACCGCCGCCGACGCCGAGCAGTCCCGCCAGAAAGCCCGAAAGAAACCCGGCCGCCGCCAGCGCGAGCGCCAGCAGGGCGAGTGACGGCCAGTCGAGTGCGGTCATGAAGGATCCAGGTCAGCAGCGTTGCGTCGGCGGCTCTGGAGGGACGCGTGCATCCACCCGGCCGGATCGAGATGAAGAGACCGGCAGTGAGCCTGAGGTCGGCAGCGCCGTCAATGACACACGGCGCGCTCCCCGATTGATCTGGCGCAACGTCGCCGAGCCAGGACAGCGGCAAACCTTGCCCGAACTTCGAGACGAAGGAACGCAGACCCATGAACCATCGCCACCGCAAGGTCCTCCACGCCCTCTTCGCGCACCCCGTGAGCGCGAATATCGATTTCAAGGACGTGGTCCACGTGCTGGAAGACCTTGGCGCCGAAGTGGAGAACAAATCCGGCAACCGCATCGGTGTCACCCTGAACGGCCACACCGCCGCGTTCACCCATGCCCACCACAGCCTCCCGAAGGAGGAGGTGGCCCAGGTGCGCAAGTTCCTCGAGACTTGCGGTGTCGATCCAGCCGCCTATCCCGCGTGAGCGACGACCGCCGACGCGGCGGAAGGGGAGGGGAGGGGACAGAGATGCCGTACCGAACCAGACAAGGTCACCGCACAGGCTACGCCGTGCCGTTCGCGGCGTTGATGGCGCTCGCCGGTCTCGCGACTTCGGCCGCCGCCCAGGCCCCACCCCCGCAAACGCCACCGGCGCCACAGTCCCGCCCCGGGCCCGACTATTGGCAGCCGGACTGGATGGTGCGGGAACTCTGGGGGCCGGGACGGATGCCGAAGGGCATGATGACCCGGCTGCTCCGACATACAACCTACATGAACTACGGTGTCCCGGCGGACTATGACGGCGCCCGCTCGACACTCGCGCCCGACCCCGAAACCACGGCGCGAGGCTCCAGGATCTACGCGGCCCAGTGCGCCTCCTGCCACGGCAAGGACGGCCTTGGCGATGGCGACGCGGAGAACGCGGTGTCACCGTCTCCGGCGCTGCTGGCCTTCATGATCCGCCGCCCGATCGCCATCGACGAATACCTGTTGTGGTCGATATCGGATGGTGGCGCGCAGTTCCAGTCGGCGATGCCGGCGTTTCGCGACAAGCTCGCCCGCGACGAGATCTGGGCGGTCATCGCCTACATGCGCGCGGGCTTCCCGCAGACGGGCGCCGACGAGAAGAAGTAGCAGTCGCTGCTGCTATTTCTTCGATCCCGCGCGCTGGCGCATGGCCTCGCAGGGGTCGGGACGCACGATGGCCGGCGTCACCACAACGAAGTCCGAGAGGGGCCGACCAGCCGCAGTCCGCTGCGCGTAGTCGGCTGGCAGCGGCTTCTCCGCGGCCGCCTCGACGAACAGCACGCTGACGACGAGCAGGATCCCGACAACCACTGTCAGGAACCAGTTCGACCGCGTCAGGTACAGTTTCCAGAATCGCGTCATCCTCCCCGAGCCTCCCCTGGAACCGGCGGAGCCTGTTCCATCGCCAGCAGA
>JBGSJD010000368.1:0-2402 GCA_041742195.1 Hyphomicrobiaceae bacterium | reverse complement strand
GCAGCCGTGGCCGTGGCCGCCGGACTCGAGCGGCTTCGGCTCGGCGAGGCCGCCGACCTGGCTCAGGCCCGGCAGCGCGTCGTACTCGCCGAGGATCGCGATCACCGGGCCTTCGCCGGGCGTTCCCGCCTCGCCCATGACGGCGGTCGGGATGCCGGCGAGGTTCTCGGTGATGCGGAAGCCTTCGGCCTTGAGCATGGCGACGTGCTCGGCCACGGAGCGGTGCTCGGTGTAGGCGATTTCCGGCATGCCCCAGACGCGATCCGACAGCCCGACGAACGGCTCGCGCTTCGCGTCGACGAAGGACCAGATCGGATCGGTGTTCGGCGTGGGGGTCGGCATGGCGGCTTTGTCCTTGGTGTTGTGGCGCTGTCTGGTGCGGATTTTAGCCCAAGGGCGCCGGGGATGCGAGAGAGACGGGCAGGTTCGGTGAGTGCCGCCGCTCTCCACTTGCGTTCCCGGGCGACGACGCGCGGGCCAACGGCCCGTGTGGAGACCCGGGAACGCTTGGCTGGCGGTTCGGTCGACGTCGCCCGAAGCGACCCCGGCTCTGTGCGCTGGCGCGCGCTGGCCGGGGACGCAGTGAGGGGCGGTGGGCGGCCGGCATGTTCCCGTGACCGGTACTCGCGATTGCCGTGCCGTAACCCTCAACGGAACGCCGGCATGACCTCCTTGGCGAACAACTCCATCGAGCGCAGCACCTTCGCCTCCTCGACGTCGCCGAACCAGAAACTCGCGTTGAAATGATTGATCTTCATCGCGTCCTGCAATTCACGCAGCTTGGCGATACAGGTCTTGGGCGTGCCCATGATGAAGTACTTGTCGAGCAACTCCTGATCCGTCGGTTCGTTGTCGACGGGGACGGCGATCGCGCGGCCGCCATCGACACGCTCGGTGCCGCGACGCAGACTCAAGGTGACCCGCATGTTCCAGCGGGCCTGCTCGAGAATCGCGGGCAACTCCGACTCGTCGGTCGTCACGTAGACCGGCCGTTGGCTCGAGACCTGCATCCGAGCCTTAGTGTCGGGATCGACCATGCCGTCCAGCTTGGAACGGAACTCCCGCAACCGCTCGATCGGAACACCGAACCCGCCGGAGATCAGATTGAAGCCGCGTCGTGCCGTGGCGACGATCGACTCTTCGCTCTGGCCGACGACCCAGAGTGGAGGGTAGGGCTTCTGGATGGGCAGAGGGAAAATCGACGTCTCGCCAAACCGGAAATGCTTGCCTTCGTAGGCGAACGGTTTGCCGGAGAACGCCATCAGAAGAATGTCAACGCCCTCCTCGAACCGCGTCCGGCTGTCGTCGAGAGACATTCCGAGGCGCTCGAATTCGTAAGGCTGGTAGCCGCGTCCGAGGCCGACGTCGAGCCGTCCGCCGGTCAGGATGTCGGCCGTTGCTATTTCCTCGGCGACAATCAGAGGATGATGCAGCGGAAGCACCACGACGCCTGAACCGACGCGAATGCGCTCGGTGCGGCTGCCGATGTGGGTCGCCAGCATCAGCGGGCGGGACAGATACCCGTAGGTCGAGAAATGGTGCTCGGCAAACCAGATGCTGTCAAAACCGAGGCGGTCCGCAGCTTGGCCAATCCGTACGCCACGCGCAAAGATTTCTTCCGACGGTCGCGCCGTTGGCGATTGCAGCAGCAGAAATGTGCCGAACTTCATAGGTCCCTCATTCATTCGAATTTGTTCTTGGGTCAGGCTCCGGCCGAGCACACTCACTTCATCACCGGGATCGAAAACTCGGCGCCTTCCTTGACGCCGCTCGGCCAGCGGCTCGTGACGGTCTTGGTGCGGGTGTAGAAGCGGATCGAGTCCGGGCCGTGCTGGTTCAAGTCGCCAAAGGCCGACTTCTTCCAGCCGCCGAACGTGTAGTAGGCCAGCGGCACGGGGATCGGAACGTTGACGCCGACCATGCCGATATTCACCTTCGCCACGAAATCGCGGGCCGTGTCGCCGTCGCGGGTGAAAATCGCGACGCCGTTGCCGTACTCGTGGTCCATGGCGAGGCGAAGGCCCTCGTCGTAATCCCTGGCGCGCACCACCGATAGCACCGGGCCGAAGATCTCTTCCTTGTAAATGCGCATGTCGCGCGTCACCTCGTCGAAGAGGCAGCCGCCCATGTAGAAGCCCTGCTCGTAGCCCTGCATGCGGAAGTCGCGGCCGTCGACCTTGAGCTTCGCGCCCTCCTTCACGCCGGTGTCGACGTAGCCCTTCACCTTGTCGAGGTGAGCGCGGGTGACGAGGGGGCCCATGTCGGCGTCATGGCTGGTGGAGGGGCCGATCTTCAGGCCCTCGATGCGCGGGATGAGGCGTTCGACGAGGGCGTCGGCCGTCTTCTGGCCGATCGGGACCGCCACGGACACGGCCATGCAGCGCTCGCCGGCCGAGCCGTAG
>JBGSJD010000367.1:0-2635 GCA_041742195.1 Hyphomicrobiaceae bacterium | reverse complement strand
CGGGCCACAGGGACGGGGACCGGAACCGCGCGAACGCGCGTTCTCACCGGCGAGGCGCGGGACAGGGCCCGGGCCAGGATGACCCTCATTCGCGCATTTCTGACGGACGCCGACTGTCCGCCGAACACGGCTGCGACGACGTGGCGGCCATCACGGCGGACCGATGCAACGAGGTTGAAGCCCGAGGCGCGCGTGTAGCCCGTCTTGATGCCTTCCATGCCGGCGAACGTGCCCAGCAGGGTGTTGTGATTGCGATGGGTGCGTCCGGCATAAACGAACGTTCGCGATGCAAAGACACGGGATTCCGCCGGGAAATCGTCATAGAGGCGAAGCGCGAGACGGATCATGTCGCGGGCCGTGGTCTGCTGGTCCGCATCCGGCAATCCATGGGCGTTCCGGAAGGTGGTCGACCGCATGCCGAGTTCGCGGGCGCGCCGCGTCATGAGCGCCGCGAACCTCTCCTCGCTGCCGGCGATCTGCTCGGCCACCGCCACGGCGACGTCGTTGGCGGATTTCGTCACCAGCGCGCGGATGGCGTCGGAGACCGAGATGGTCGCGCCCGGCTCCAGCCCGAGACGCGATGGCGGCATGGACGCTGCCCCCTCCGACACGGCGATGCGGCTGTCCAGCCGCAGCTTCCTGTCGCGGAGCTGCTCGAACACAAGAAAGAGGGTCATCATCTTGGTCAACGAGGCGGGGTAACGGGGCTCGTCGGCACCTTCGGCGTGCAGGACCTCGCCCGTGTTGGCGTCGACGGCGAGGGCCGCATAGCGCGCGTCAGCCGCAGCCCCGCCGGCACCGACGAGCATCGCCATGAGCCACAGCGCGACGAAGCGGCCCAGCCGGCACAGCCCCAGGGCACCACCCCAGCGCTGGCGCCAATATGTTGTAACGACTGCCGAATGCGGCGTCGCCGAGCCGGTACGTGCGTGATGAGCCATCGGTCCAGGTCCCTCACCGACATGGCATCACGCGTTTTGGGCGCCAATACGGCTCGTCGGGTTCGTAAACCCGAGCACGGTCGCAAATCCGCCTTCCCGAATGGTTAATACGGATCATGCTGCATTGCACAATATTCTTGTGTTTTTTGTGCAGCGCACATATATTGAGCTGGCAATGAGCGGCGGGCGGCGATGGTCGACCCGGCCCTACGACAGTCGGCCCGCGGTCAAGGGCCCATGAGCAGGATGGAGATTGAACATGGTCAACAAACCCTTCGAAGACATGCAGAAGATGAACCAGGCCGGCGTCGACAACGCCATGAAATTCATGGGTGAGTTCGGAAAGAGCTGGCAGGCGATCGCCGCCGAGATGACCGACTACACCAAGCGGTCCTTCGAGGACGGCACGCACACGATGGAAAAGCTCATGTCGGCCAAGTCGATGGAGCAGGCCTTCGAGATCCAGTCGAATTATGCCAAGCGCGCCTACGAGGAGTACGTGGCACAGATGACCAAGCTCGGCACGCTCTACACCGAGATGGCCAAGGAAGCCTATCGGCCGCTCGAGCGCTCGATGCAGTCGGGTCGCTGATCCGTCATCCTCGATACGACACATTACGACGCGGCCCGGCACACTCTGCCGGGCCTTTTTTTTGCCCCTGGGCGTCCCCATGTTGAAGCCGCCGGGGAGCGACGTCGCAACCAGGGCGGGCGGGCTATGCAGCGTTTGCGAACCGGTGCATCCTCTCGATAGAATGGTGGCAGATGAAGGCCCCTGCGCAGAGGCCGTCAACCGAGGTTCGTGTCGCGGTGCGGCACGGTCTCTCAATGGTGAATGGGCTTGCGAACGAGACCGAACCGGATGCCTTGGATGAGCGAGTTCAGTGCCGACAGGACGTGGGTCCATGCACCCTGCATGATGACCGAAAAGAACAAGGGCCCCGCCGACGACGGCGAAGGCAAGACCGGCCTCATCACCAAGCCGAAGCCGAAGACGAAGCGCCCGAGCCTCTACAAGGTGCTGCTTCTCAACGACGACTACACGCCGATGGAATTCGTCGTGCATGTGCTCGAGCGATTTTTCAACAAGGGCCGGGAGGACGCGACCCGGATCATGCTCCACGTGCACCACAAGGGCGTCGGCATCTGTGGGGTCTTCACGTACGAGGTCGCCGAGACGAAGGTGACCCAAGTCATGGATTTCGCGCGTCAGCACCAGCATCCGCTGCAGTGCACAATGGAAAAGGACTAGGTCCCCGGTGCCATCCTTCTCGCAAAGTCTGGAGCAGGCGCTCCACAAGGCCCTCGAGTATGCCAACGAGCGGCACCACGAGTACGCGACGCTCGAGCACCTTCTGCTGGGGCTGATCGACGACCGGGATGCGGCCGCCGTGATGCGCGCGTGCAACGTCAATCTCGACGAGCTCAGGCGGCGCATCACGACGTACCTCGACAGCGAGCTCGAAGGGCTCGTGCGCAAAGGGGCCGCCGATGCCCAGCCGACGACGAGCTTCCAGCGCGTCATCCACCGCGCCGTGGTGCACGTGCAGTCGTCCGGTCGCGAGGAAGTGACCGGCGCCAACGTGCTGATCGCGATCTTCGCCGAGCGGGAAAGCCATGCGGCGTTCTTCCTGCAGGAGCAGGAGATGACGCGCTTCGACGCCGTCCAGTACGTCAGCCACGGCATCGCGAAG
>JBGSJD010000366.1:0-3202 GCA_041742195.1 Hyphomicrobiaceae bacterium | reverse complement strand
TCGCCCTGCGGCTGGCGTGGCGCGCCAAGCCCACGCTCCAGAGCCTCCTCATGGCCGCCACCTTGACGGCCGCAACGGTGTTCTATCTCGCGCCGGCGCAGTTCCCCTGGTACGCGCTGTGGTTCCTGCCACTTGCGGCGGCGATCCCCTGTCCGCCGCTGCTGCTCGCGTCGGTGACTTTGCCGGTCTACTACCTGTTCCTGCCGCTCGTGAACCAGGGCAGCGGCGAGATCCATAACTACGGCGTCGCGATGCTCCATGCGGCACCGGTCTGGCTCTGGCTCGTGGCCGACACGTGGCGTCGCCGACGCCGACCGGACGTCGCGGCGCACTGAGCCGCGAGGCGCCCCTCGCATCACCCGACGAGGCGACCACTCCGTTTGCCCTTTGCCGGTGCGAGCGCGGCAACCTCACCCGGCGATGTCTCCGCCAGCCACACGGCGAACGCGTAGGCCCGCGCAATCTCCTCGGATCGATCATGGGAACTCGAGCCGCCCGAGTGCCCACCGCTCATGTTGGTCCAAAGCAGCACCGGCCGCCCGCTGGTGGACCGCTCGCGTAGTCTTGCAACGAACTTCGCTGGTTCCCAGTAGGTCACGCGCTGATCCGCGATCCCGGCCGTCACGAGAAACGCCGGATACGGTTGCGGCGCGATGTTCCCATAGGGGCAGTAGGACGCGATCAGCTGGAAATGGTCCTTGCGCTCGATGGGGTCGCCGAACTCTGGCCATTCGCCGGGCGTCATCGGGAGATCGCGATCGAGCAGTGTGGCCAGCACGTCGACGAAAGGTTCCTCTGCGATCACCCCGAGGAAGAGATCGGGCGCCAGGTTGGCCGCCGCCGTGACCAGCATCCCGCCGGCCGACTCGCCGTGCGCCACGATGCGCCCCCGTCCCGTCAGCCCGAGCGAAACGAGATGCTCGCCGGCCGCCACGAAATCGGCAAACGAGTTCGGCTTCAGCTCGAGACGTCCTCCCGCATGCCAGTGCGCACCCATTTCGATGCCGCCACGCACGTGGACGATGGCGAACAGAAAGCCGCGGTCGACGAGCGCGATCCGCTCGGCCGAGAAATCGGTGTCGACCGCATCGCCGTAGGCGCCGTAGCCGTGCAGCATCGCCGGCCCGGAACCATCCCGCGGCCGGTCCTTGCGGTAGAGCAGGGTCACCGGAACGGCAACGCCGTCCGGGGCCAGAGCGAACACACGCTCGACGACATAATTGGCAGGATCGTAGCCGCGCCGCGTGTGACTGGTCTGACGCAGCGTCCGCGCGTGCGTGACGAGATCGATCTCGAACACCCGCTCGGGCAGCACGAGGCTGGACGTGGTGAGCTCGACCGTTCCGCGATCGAACTGGTAGCCGGCGTCGATCTCGAGATGATGCGGACCGTCGTCGAACTGGAAAACGTGCTCGCCGGTCCCCGCCCAGTCCCTGATCAGGAGATGCGGCACGCCCTCGGTCGCCGCGAGCAGCACCAGGAACCGCTCCAGCACCACCATTTCTGTGAGCCGCCGGCCGGCCTGATGCGGCACGATCTCGATCCAGTCGGCCATCGCATCCTCGGCGATCGGCGCGAGACACACCCGGTTGTCAGGGGCATGCCCGGAGTTGGTGAGCACGACGAGACGATCGCCACGATGCTCCACCATGTAGAAGTGCCCGGGCGTCCGGCGAGCGACACGGAGCGGTGGCACCTCTGGTGTCGCAGCCGCGATGAAGAACACCTCGCTCGACGTGTGGTCCTCCGACGAGATGAGGATGTAGGCGCCCGATCGCGAACGCGTCAGGATCACGTCGAACGTCGGGTCCGCCTCACGGAAGACGAGCACGTCGCGCGCCATCGGCGTGCCGAGGGTGTGCCGCCACACCTCGAGGGGGCGGTTCTCGGCGTCGATGCGGACATAGAAGATCGAGCGCGAGTCGCTGGCCCAGACGAGATCGCTCGACGTATCAGGGATGATCTCGGGAAGATCACGGCCGGTGGCGAGATCACGGACACGCAGCGTGTACCGCTCGGCGCCCGAGCTATCGACCGCATAGGCGAGATACGCGTGGTCCGGCGAATGCATGGCATAGCCGAGATCCCAGTAGTCGGCGTCTCCCGCTTCCACGTCGCCGTCGAGAAGCACCTGTTCCGGCCCGTCTCCGTCGGCGGGCGCGCGACAGAGTTGCTCATAGACGGCATCGTCGTCCGAGCGCGTGAAATAGATCCACGGCCCGTCGCGCTCGGGCAGCGTCTCTCCGCTCTCGTGGACCAGCGACGCGCTCTCACGGACGATTTTCTTGCGGATGGCGTCGGAGGCGGCAAGGACGTGCCGGGAGTAGGTGTTCTCGGCCTTGAGATGCGCGAGGATCTCGGCATCGAGCTTCGTCCGGCCGGCGAGCACGTCGCGCCAGTTGGGGTCTTTGAGCCAGGCGTAGTCGTCGACGATCTCGATGCCGTGGCGACGGATGATGTGCGGCCGCTTCGGCACGTCAGGCGGTTGCGGCGGCTCGGAGCCGAGGCGAAATCGTCCAATGGGCATGATGTCCTGCAGCGGTCCGATGGAGGCGAGTGTCGCGACGCCCGCCCCGGTGAGCGCGGCAACGCCGGCAAGCAGGGCACGGCGCGACAGATGACGTGTGCCCAAGCTTTTCCCCTGCACTCTAGAATGGAGCCCTGGAGGCGGGAAGACGCCTGAGGGGCGGATCGTTCGTGTCAGCGAGATGGGGATCGCGAGATGGAGGCGCAAGCGCGCCTCTAATCGAGAATGGCGATGCCACAGGTGAACCCGACGACGCCGCTCGTTGCGGCGTGAAGCCGTAGCCGCAGATGCGGAACACGCCCTCCTGCGGCGATCGCAATCGGCCAAGGCCCGCGCTCGAGCCGATCGATCACCGTTGCGAGATCGGGCTCTCCGAGGCCGTCGTAGATACCCCGCCCGGTCAGTTTCAGGGCCGCTTCCTTGGCCACCCAGAGCCTGAGGAAAAGCGCGCGCGCCGCAGCGGGTGCGAGGGCAGCGACAGCCGCCGCCTCGCCAAACGAGAAGTTTTGCCGGGCGACGTCGATCACCTCGGCTTCAGGAATGCCATCGTCGGGTTCGAGATCGACGCCGACCGGTCGATCCGGCGCAAAACCCACGAGCGTGTGGCCAGCCCGCCGCGCGATCGAAACGCCGAGTTCGTGATAGGGCGCCGCCAGCGCCGGCCGGCCTGATGGA
>JBGSJD010000365.1:0-7934 GCA_041742195.1 Hyphomicrobiaceae bacterium | reverse complement strand
GGCGGTCGACGCGCGCATCGTCTGGCGTGACGATCTCGTTCCGGGGGACAGCGTCGCCGGACCGGCCGTCATCGAGCAGCTCGACGCGACGACGCCCGTGCCGCCCGGCTATTCGGCGGTCGTGGATGCGTCCCTCAACCTCGTCATCGGAGTGCGCGCATGACCGCCTCGATCGATCCCATCACGCTCGAAATCGTGTGGAACGGGCTCCTTTCCGTCACCGACGAGTGCTTCATCACGCTGATGCGCTCGGCGTATTCGACGAACATCAAGGAGCGGCACGACCACTCGATCGCCATCGCGGATGCCAAGGGGCGGCTCATCGCGCAATCGCAGGGCTCGCTGCCGATCCACATCTCGTCGATGACGGGGCTCATCGCGGCGCTGCTCGCGAAGTACGGCGACAGCATCGAGGAAGGCGACCTGTTCCTCGCCAACGATCCGCACGTGGCGGGCGGCACGCATTTGCCCGATCTCAATTTCGCGATGCCGGTGTTCGAAGACGGCCGGCTGATCGGGCTCGTCGCCAACATCGCACACCATGCCGATGTCGGCGGGGCTGCGGCGGGCTCCATGTCGGGCGGGCTCAACGAGATCTGGAAGGAAGGGCTGCGCATTCCGGTGGTTCGCCTGATGCGTCGCGGCGAGCTCGCGCAGGAGCTGATGGACATCATCCTCCTGAACATGCGGCTGCCGGAGGAGCGGAAGGGCGACATCAACGCGCAGATCGCGGCGTGCCGTCTCGGCGTCGAACGACTGAAGGCGCTGAGCCAGCGATACGGGCTCGGCACGCTCGAGACGGCGTTCGACGAGATCGTGTCGCGGTCGACGGCGCGGATGCGGGCCGAGATCGCCAAGATTCCCGATGGCCGCTACGCCTTCGAGGACGTGCTCGACGACGATGGTCTCGAAGCGAAGGACGTGCGCTTCAAGCTGCTTATCGACAAGTCCGGCGACCGCATCGTGTTCGACTGGACGGGCTCGGACCCGCAAGTTCCGGGGAATGTGAACCTGACGTTCAACGCGACGCAATCCTGCGTCTTCTTCGGGCTCAAGGCCGTGCTCGATCCGGATCTTCCGAACAACCAAGGCGTGCTCGATGCGGTCGAGATCATCGCGCCGCTCGGGACGGTCGTGAACTGTGTGGCGCCGGCCGCCGTGGCGCTCAGGGCGAACACCTGCCAGCGTGGGATCGACGTGGTGCTCGGGGCGTTGGCGCAGGCGCTTCCGGACAAGATGATCGCGGCTGCGAACGGGGCCAACACGTCGGCTGTGTTCGCCGGCAACGATCCGGAGACCGGGCGGGCCTACGTCTATCTGGAGACGCTCGGCGGCGGCATGGGCGCGCGGGCGACCAAGGACGGCAAGGACGGTGTGCAGGCGGGGATCACCAACACCTCGAACCTGCCCGTCGAGGCGATCGAGATGGAGTATCCGCTGCGCGTGCTCGCCTATGGCTTCGTCGAGGATTCCGGTGGCGCGGGGCGGACGCGGGGCGGGCTCGGCATCCGCCGTATCGTGACGCCGGTCGGACACCGCTGCGAGTTCTCAGGCGTCGGCGAGCGGTTCACCCACCGGCCGTGGGGGCTCTTCGGGGGCGAGTCGGGTGGGACCGGGCGCTTCGTGCTCGTGGAGCCGTCCGGTGCGCGGCGGCAGCTCGCCAACAAGGTGCGGATGCCGCTCAACGCGGGCGAGAGCGTGGTCGTCGAAACGCCCGGCGCCGGTGGCTATGGGCCGCCGGATGAGCGTACGGCGGACGCAGTCGCGGAGGACCTCGTCAGCGGAAAGTTCACGCCGGAGTTCATTGCGCGGCACTATCGCCGGTAGGCACGGGCGTCGCGGTCATGCCGGCACGGGGGCGTCGGGAGCGAGGAGGCCCTCGCTCTTCAGGTCGGCCCACAGCGCTGATGGCACCGGGGTCGACATGGCCGTGACGTTGGCCTTCACTTCGGTCGGGGTCACGGCGCCGAGCGCCAACGACGAGACCGCCGGATGGCCGAGCGGGAAGTGCATGGCGGCGGTCGACAGTGGCACGGCGTGGCTGGCGCAGACGCGCTCGATCCGCGCCACCTTCTCGATGATGGCCGGCGGGGCCGGAGTGTAATTGTAGCGCGCGCCGGGGATCGGGCCGGTCGCGAGAATCCCTGAGTTGAACACGCCGCCGAGCATCACGCCGACATTCTTGCTGGTGCAGAGCGGCAATACCTCGGCGAGTGCCGGCTGTTCGAGTAGCGAATACCGCCCGGCCATCAGGATGCAGTCGAAATCGCCGTCGCGCAGATAGCGCGCCATGAAGGCCGGATCGTTGAGGCCGAGGCCGATGCCCTTCACGACGCCTTCCGAGCGCAGCTTTTCGAGCGCGCGATAGGCGCCGCCCATGGCCTCGCGGTAGCGCGCCTCGCCGGCCTCCGGGCCGTGGGTCCAGGCGTCGGCGTCGTGGATCAGCAGGATGTCGACGGCGGGAAGGCCGAGCCGCATCAGGGAATGCTCGTGGGAGCGCATGGCGGCGTCGTAGGTGTAGTCGTTGGTGACATCGAACTCGAGGCCGCCGACGAAGCGGCTCGTCTTCACGCGTCCCTTCGGCGCCGGTGACAGAACGCGGCCCACCTTGGTCGAGACGACGAAACTGCCTTTGGGGCGTCGGCGCAGCGCGGTTCCAATGCGATGCTCGGCGCTGCCCTGCCCGTACAGCGGGGCCGTATCGAAAAGGGTCACACCAGATGCGGCGGCCGTTTCGACCGTCGCGATCGCCGTCGCGTCGTCGAGCACCTCGTAGATGTCGCCCAGCGGCGCGCTGCCGAAACCCAGGGCCGATACGGTGAGGCCGGTGCGTCCCAGCTTGCGGGTCGGCATAGAGTGAGCGTGCGGCATGGTGCGTTCCTCGCGTCCGGGTGACGGTCCGGTCAGCATAGGAACGCGGCGTGGACAAGTGCAACGGGCGTGACGGTCAGTGGCCCGTCGTGGTGGCGGGGCTCGCCGTGACCAGGCCGAGACGCTCGCCCGTGTAGACGCCTTTCCGGAGCGGCGCCCACCACGCCTCGTTCTCGAGATACCAGGTGACGGTGCGGGCGATGCCGGTCTCGAACGTCTCGCGGGCGCGCCAGCCGAGTTCGGTTTCGAGTTTCGACGCGTCGATGGCGTAGCGCCGGTCGTGTCCCGGCCGATCCTTCACGTACGTTACGAGCTTGCTGTGCGGCGCGGCGTCGGGGCGGGCCTCGTCCATCAAGGCGCAGATGACGTTGACGACGGCGAGGTTGGTCCGCTCGTTGCGGCCGCCGACGTTGTACTTCTCGCCGAGGCGGCCACTGCGCAGAATCAGCGACAGGGCGCGGGCGTGATCGTCGACGTAGAGCCAGTCGCGCACGTTCAGGCCGTCGCCGTAGACGGTCAGCGGGCGGCCGTCGCGGGCATTCAGGATCATCAGCGGGATCAGCTTTTCCGGAAACTGATAGGGCCCGTAGTTGTTCGAGCAGTTCGAGATCAGGGCCGGGAAGCCGTAAGTGCGGTGCCACGCCATGGCGAGATGGTCGGACGCTGCCTTGCTGGCAGAGTAAGGCGAGGACGGGTCGTAGGGCGTCGTCTCCTCGAACAGGCCGTCGTCACCGAGAGAACCGTAGACCTCGTCGGTCGAGACATGAAGGAAGCGGAAGGTGTCGCGTGACGGGCCCGGGAGACGTTCCCAGTAGGCGCGGGCGGCTTCCAGCAACTGGTAGGTGCCGACGATGTTCGTCTCGATGAAGGCGGCTGCGCCCGTGATCGACCGGTCGACATGGCTTTCGGCCGCCAGATGGATGACGGCCTCGGGGCGGAAGTCGGCGAAGGCCTTGTCGACGGCGGCCCGGTCGCAGATGTCGGCCTGCAGGAAGGTATAACCCGGGTAGCCCGCGATCGGCTCCAGCGAGGCGAGGTTCGCCGCGTAGGTCAGCTTGTCGAGGTTCAGGACATGGACGCCCTCGTTCTTCACGAGGTGGCGGCAGAGCGCCGAGCCGATGAAGCCCGCGCCGCCGGTGACCAGGATCCGCATGTCGGGGCTTCCTCAGTTCTCGTAACGGAAATAAACCGGATGCTCGGCGAGCGGGCGCGCGGCCGTGTCCTTCGCCGAGAGGATGGCCTCGGTGGCTTCGACCGGCCACGCAATGGCGAGCGCCGGATCGTTCCAGGCGACGGCGCGGTCGCACTCGGGCGCGTAGTAACCCGTGACCTTGTAGGCGACCTCGGTGTCGGGCTCGAGCGTGGCGTAGCCGTGGAGGAATCCGGGCGGTACCCAGAGCTGGCGGTGATTGGTCGCCGTCAGCTCGATCGCGACGTGGCGGCCGAACGTGGGTGAGCCGTGACGGACGTCGACGGCGACATCGAGGATCGCACCCCGAAGGCAGCGAACGAGCTTGCCCTGGGGAACCGGCGGGCATTGCAGATGCAGGCCGCGGACGACGCCCCGATCCTTCGACAGGGCATGATTGTCCTGGACGAATACGTCGGGGATGCCGGCCGCCGTCATGGCCTTGTGGCTGTAGGTCTCGAGGAAAAAACCCCGGTCGTCGGCGAAGACGCGCGGCGTGAGGATCAGGACGCCAGCCAGATCGGTCGTCTCGACCTGCATCAGCGGGCCTCCGCCATGTGCCTGATGAGACGGCGAATGTACTCCGCGTAGGCGGATTTGCCGAGGCGGGCCAGCCAAGGCTGGATCTCGTCGGCGGTGACGAAGCCCTGCCGCAAGGCGATCTCTTCCGGACAGCAGACCTTCAGGCCCTGCCGGCGCTCGAGCGTCGCCACGTAGTCATTGGCGTCGAGGAGGGAGTCGAAGGTGCCGGTATCGAGCCAGGCAAAGCCACGGCCGAGCTTCTCGACGTGGAGGTTGCCGGCTTCGAGGTAGAGACGATTGAGATCGGTGATCTCGAGTTCGCCGCGCGCGGACGGCATGATGGAACGGGCCAGCTCGACCACGCGATTGTCGTACATGTAGAGCCCGGTCACGGCCCAGTCCGACCTGGGCTCGAGCGGCTTCTCCTCGATCGAGGTGGCGCGGCCGGCCTTGTCGAAGCCCAGCACGCCGTAGCGCTGCGGGTCGGCGACCTGATAGGCGAAGACCGTGGCGCCGGAGGTGCGGGCGCGACCGGCCGCCAGGTGCTCGGGCAGACCGTGGCCGTAGAAGATGTTGTCGCCGAGGATCAGCGAGGCCGGGCCGTCGCCAACGAAGTCAGCGCCGATGTGGAAGGCCTGGGCGAGGCCTTCGGGCTTCGGCTGGATGGCGTACTGCAGCTCGACGCCGAACTGGGTGCCGGAGCCGAGCAGGCGCTGGAACTGGCCCTGATCGTCCGGCGTGGTGATGATCAGGATCTCGCGGATGCCGGCCAGCATGAGGACCGACAACGGATAGTAGATCATCGGCTTATCGTAGACGGGAAGCAGCTGCTTCGACAGCGACAGCGTCAACGGATAAAGCCGGGTACCGCTACCGCCCGCAAGAATGATGCCCCGCATCGCACACCTCATCGATTCGCACCGGACAGGTGGCGGATTCGAACGCCACCGTCCAGCGCGAACTCTCGGGACTGTGCATGACTGGCAAACGACACCGGTCGCATACGAACGGTTTCAGTAACCGGTCGCCGTCAATGGCTTCAGTGGCCGGCCTTGCTACCCCAGATGACTGCGACACGCTGGTCGCGGCCACAACCGTTCCGGTAGAACTTATAGCGCAGCGGATTCTTGGTGTAGTAATCCTGATGGTAGGTTTCGGCCGCCGTGAACGGGCCAGCGTCGCGGATCGTGGTGGCGACAGGCTGTTTCAGGGGACCGTTGGCGACCAGATTGGCCTTGGATTTCTCGGCGATGGCCTTCTGGGCGGGGCTGTGGGTGAAGATGGCGGTGGTGTAGCTCTCGCCACGGTCACAAAACTGGCCGCCCGCGTCGTAGGGGTCCACCGTTCGCCAGAAGTGCTCGACCAGCTTGCCGTAGCTCACTTTCGACGGGTCGAACGCGATCTGGACGACCTCGATGTGGCCCGTGCCGCCGGACGTGACCTGCTTGTAGGTGGGGTTCGGTGTCTTTCCGCCCATGAAGCCCGACGTGGTGGACACGACGCCCTCGACCTTGTCGAAGTCGTACTCAACACACCAGAAGCAGCCACCCGCGAAGGTCGCGATCTCCAGATTGGCCGGCTTTCCGGCGCCGGGGGCCGTCGCCGGAGATTTGTCCGGCGTCTGGGCCACGCCCGGGAGCGCTGCAAGACCAACCGCCATCGCGACGGCGACCAGCGCCGTCCGGATCGCCGGGAAGAGTTTTCGCATCGGTGTTCTCCGCTCTCGGGCCGGCCGGATCAGGACTTGTTCTCGGGCGACGCGGGCGCGTCGGTCTTGGGCACGAACTTCATCGCGACGCCGTTCATGCAGTAACGCTGGCCGGTCGGCTTGGGGCCGTCGGGGAAGACATGGCCGAGATGGCCGCCGCACGTGGCGCAATGGACTTCGGTCCGGACCATGAAGAAAGAACGATCGGTGGTGGTGCCGACAGCGTTCTCGACCGGCTTGAAGAAGCTCGGCCAGCCGGTGCGGCTGTCGAACTTCGTATCGGAGGTGAAGAGCAGCGTGTCACAGCCGGCGCACCGGTACTCGCCGGGGGCGTAGATCTTGTCGAGGGGGCTCGTGAACGCGCGTTCCGTGCCATGCTGACGGAGCACGTAAAACTGCTCCTTGGTCAGTATGGACTTCCATTCCTCATCGGATTTCTGCACGGGGAAAGCTCCTTTTGCCGGGGAGGCGCCTTGTTGATCGGACGAAAATGCGGGAGTGACAGCGTATGCCATCGAGATTGCCGATACCGCGCCCGCCGCGAAGTGGCGTCTCGTGACCATTCCTGCTCGCTCCTCGATCAATGATGTCGCAATGCCCCGGCGCCTTTGCAAGCCGACGGTCTCGCCGTAGCCGCATCGGTCCAGCGAAACCTAACGGTGTCGGCAGGTAGAAGACCAATCACAAGTCTTCACGACTTGTCGATGTCACGCTGCCGGGCGCGGACAAGTGCGGCGTTTGAGGGTTGCATCTCGAAGGCAGCGGTGTGCCCGGCGCGCAGGCCGGGCAACTCGGCCGCCATCCACTCACGCGTCGCCCGGACGAGTTCTCCATGCCGGGTCCAGTCCAGAATGCTCATGTCGGCCGGCAAGGGCGGCACGAGCAGCGTGTCCGACTTCTGCAGGTGGCGCTCGAAGCCGTGGCGGTCGGCGAGGATGCTGCGCATCAGGACGGTGCCGAGGCTCGGCGCATCCGGCAGCGCGGGGCCGCCAAAGGGCAGAAACATGCGCCGGACAAGTGCGCCGCGGGACGGAAGCGAGCGGTAGTCGACGGCGAAGCGCTCGAGCTGGGGCACCTCGAAGGCGACGACGATGTTCGGCCCCTGCTTCAGCTCGTGCATGATGCGCACGGGGACGTTCTCGACCAGTGCGCCGTCCACGAGCATCTCGCCGTCCGCCGTGTAGAAGGGCGGCAGCAGGGCGGGAATGGACCCCGAGGCGCGCACGGCCTCCCAGAGCGGCCCCGCGCGGTGAACGTGATGGCCGTAGCGGGACAGATTGGTCGAGATGGCGAAGAACGGGATCCAGAGGTCCTCGATCTCGACGCCGCCGTAGTACTGCTCGAGCAGCCGGTCGAAGTGCGTGTGGTCGAGGATCGCGTAGCGGGGCCACGTATAGCGGCGCAGGGCACGGTGGCGGACGAAGATGTCGTGGATCGCGGCATCGATCTCCGATGCGTCGAGGCCCATGGCAAAGCCGGCCGCCATGGCGCTGCCGCCGGACGTGCCGCCCATCATGTCGATGGTGACGCCGCCTTCGACGAGTGCCTGATAGAGGCCGACATGGGCCGCACAGAAGGCGCCGCCGCCACAGGCGACGAGACCGATGGCGCGCCCGGTGACGAAGCGGGCCAGCCGGTCGAGGT
>JBGSJD010000364.1:0-1580 GCA_041742195.1 Hyphomicrobiaceae bacterium | reverse complement strand
GAAGTAGAGGGCGTGGTAGGCGAAGAGGCCGTAGATCGCCAGTGCGAACGCGGCGGGTGGCGGACGCAGCGCTGCCGCGCGACCTCGCGCCAGCGCGATCGCCAGCAGGAGGAGACCGCCGACCGCGAAGGTGATGGCCGTGGTCTGGAACGGGGGGATCGCGGGGCCTTTCAGGGCCGTCAACGTTGCGAGCGTGCTCCAGAGCAGGATCGCGGCAAAGCCGAGCAGGGTCGCGAGGCCTGCGGGCATCATTGCGGGCGCGTCACGCGTCGAGCCTGCTGGTTGGCCCGGCCCGGTCGCCTCGCTCGAGATCGGTTCGCGGGTCACACCGGCACCCCTTCCAGACAATCGACAGGCAGCCTGCATTGATTGCGGGCAGCCGCGCCGCGGACGTATACGCCAGCAGCGAGCTTTGCTAGCTTCATTGGCGATCGCGTGTCGCGCACGCGGTATGCAGGCGCGTGCGGGCGGGCGCCGAACGAGGTACGGACGAGGGCATGGAATATTTCGTACAGCAGCTCATCAACGGGCTGACGCTCGGCTCCATCTATGGCCTCATCGCCATCGGCTACACGATGGTCTACGGCATCATCGGCATGATCAACTTCGCGCATGGCGACGTGTTCATGGTCGGATCGTTCATCGGTCTCCTCCTCTTCCTCATGATCGGGCTGACGGCCGCGACGCCGCTCATTGTCATCATTCTGGCGCTGATCGGCGTGCTCATCGTCGCCATGGCGCTGACGGCGGTCTGGGGGTGGACCATCGAGCGGCTCGCCTACCGGCCGTTGCGCGGCTCGTTCCGTCTGGCGCCGCTGATCACGGCGATCGGCATGTCGATCGTGCTCACCAACCTCGTGCAGATCGCGCAGGGGGCGCGGGTCAAGAACCTGCCACCCGACATCAAGGACCGGCTCGCCGGCGGCTTCACGGTGCTGCGGGGCGCGGACGGGTTCGATGCCGTGGTCTCCTATCGCCAGCTCGTCATCGTCGGCGTCACCGTCACGCTGATGGCGTTCTTCACGTGGCTCATCACCAGTACCTCACTCGGGCGGGCGCAGCGCGCCTGCGAGCAGGACCGCACCATGGCGGCGCTGACCGGCGTCGACGTCGACCGCACGATCTCGATCACGTTCGTCATCGGGGCGGCGCTGGCGGCGGTCGCGGGCGTTATGTTCCTCGTCTATTACGGGGCCATCGACTTCTACATCGGCTTCGTCGCAGGCATCAAAGCGTTCACGGCGGCGGTGCTCGGCGGCATCGGTTCGTTGCCAGGCGCCATGCTCGGCGGGCTGCTCATCGGGCTGATCGAGGTGTTCTGGGCGGGCTACGTCGGCTCGGAATACAAGGACGTGGCGGCCTTCTCCATTCTCGCGCTCGTGCTCATCTTCCGGCCCGAGGGTCTCCTCGGCCGGCCCGAGATCGAGAAGGTCTGAGGTCCATGGCGAAAGCAGCCACGGCGACGATGCAAGCGGGCGACAACGAACCGACCAGCCTCGGCGCGGCACTCGCCGATGCGGCGACGGCGGCGGTGATCGCGCTGCTGCTGGCGATGCCGATCCTCGCCTACCGGTCGGTCG
>JBGSJD010000363.1:0-3840 GCA_041742195.1 Hyphomicrobiaceae bacterium | reverse complement strand
TTGCCTGGCGTGATCTGCGCGGACGGGCTGTGGTGCCAGCCGAAGGGGTCGCCCGCGGCATGCGCTGGCGGTCCGGCGACGAACATGGCGAACAGCAAGGGCCAACGCCGCGCCACCGCGCTGGACTCGTTGCAGACGTTCGGTTCCATGCGCCGGAGTTTGCCCCAAACCGATCGACCCGGGTGATGCAGCCGAAGCAGGATCCGGGATTCACCGATGGCGACCGCGTGCAGCTTTCGCCGGATTCTGCACGGGTCGGACAGGCCCGCCCGGGCACGGGGCGGGAATCGTCATGAGATATCGGGCGAGTCAGTCCTGTACCACGAGTACGACCACCACTTCATGGCCGGCCTGACCGCGCGAACTTATCCGCGCTGGTTCAGGGCCTCAGTTCGCTGAAGACGTAGTCATCGTCCTTGCGGGCCTCGTGGCAGCCGAAGCACGCCGTCGCGGCCTTGTCGCCGACCGCTCGCTCGGTCTGGCTGTCGCCGACGAATCCCTCGAAGCCCCAGCCGCCGGTCGTGGCGTAGCGCCGCGAATCCTTCAACATGACGCCCAGCACCTTGCGCGAGCCCTCCGTCACGGCATGATTCGCGCTGATGGGCGTCAGCAGGTCGAAGACGATCACCGCGCCGTCTGGAAAGAGACCGCTGCGGTAGCCCTGCACGGCCTGCTCGTTGGCATACAGGTGATGCAGTCCGCCGAATGAATCGAAAAGCGGGTGCCCGGGCTCGATGAGCATGCTCTTCACGTGCAACCATTCGCGGTAACCGGTGGGGTACGGCACCGGATCCGCAGCCGAGGCCACGTTGGTGTTGACGCCGATGAGCAGCAGGCCCGCCAGCAAGGTTGGATAATTTCGCATCCTGGTGTCTCCTGCGAGGCCTCGCCGACACGTGGCGAGTACTGCGAAGATACGGACCGACGGCCGGCCGCAACAGTCTGCACCGCGCGGTGCCTTGCTGACTTAATGGTGCAAAACGATGATTTCAGCGAAGAAAAGAAAAGTCGCCACGCCATCGCCACGATCCGCCGCGCGGATGGTCGAAGACATCATCGGCTGCAAATGGTCGCTGATCGTGCTCGGCTTGATCGAGCAGGGCATGACGCGGCCTGGTGCGATGCAACGCAGTGTTGCGGGACTTTCGGCCAAGGTCTTGAACGAGCGCCTCAGGAAGCTGCTGCGCTTCGGCATCATCGAACGGCAGGTCTTTGCCGAGGTTCCGCCGCACGTCGAGTATCGACTGACACCGTACGGACGCCGGTTCGCGCGCGTCCTTGCGGCGATCCGTGAACTCGAAGGCGAGATCGAGCGGGAACCGGGCTGAAGCGCGCAAAAGAACAGCCCCGCAGGGCGGGGCTTTTCCGGGGCAATGACGCCGGCTTACCGAAACCGTAACACCGGCACCTTTCCTTACGTGCCCATGTCACCCATGCCGCCCATGTCCGGCATGCCGCCACCGTGCTTGTGGTCTTCGTCCTTCGGCGACTCGGCCACCATCACTTCGGTCGTGAGCAGCAGGCCCGCCACCGAGGCGGCGTTCTGCAGCGCAAGGCGCGTGACCTTGGTCGGGTCCAGGATGCCCATCTCGAGCATGTCGCCGTACTCGCCCGCGTTCGCGACGACCTGACGCAGCGGCTCCTCGATCGAGCGCGACACCGCCACCCGGGACCACGCCCTCCTCGACGGCCGCACGCGTGGCGTGCAGGGCGTCCTCGACGCGGGCCTTGGTCTGATTCATCTCGGCCTCGGTGCTGGCGCCGACCTTGATAACCGCCACGCCACCGCTGAGCTTGGCCAACCGCTCCTGATACTTCTCGCGGTCGTAGTCGCTCTCGGTCTCCTCGATCTGCCGCTTGAGCATATCGACGCGAGCCTTCTTTTCCTTCATTTCGACTTCGGTCGCAGCGCCGACCTTGATCACCGCAACGCCGCCGGCCAGCTTGGCCACGCGCTCCTGCAGCTTCTCCTTGTCGTAATCCGAGGTGGTCTCCTCGATCTGTCCGCGGATCTGCGTCACCCGCGCCTCGATCTCGGCCTTGGCTCCGCCACCGTCGATGATGGTGGTCTCGTCCTTGGTGACCGTGACGCGCTTTGCCGCGCCGAGCATGTCGATCGTGACCGATTCCAGCTTCATCCCGAGATCGTCGGAGATCACCTGACCCCCGGTGACGATCGCGATGTCCTGCATCATCGCCTTGCGGCGGTCGCCGAAGCCGGGAGCCTTCACGGCGGCGATCTTGAGGCCGCCCCGCAGCTTGTTGACGACGAGCGTCGCAAGCGCTTCGCCTTCGACATCTTCCGAGATGATCAGGAGCGGCTTGCCGGCCTGGATGACCTGTTCGAGCAGCGGGACCATCGGCTGGAGCGACGAGAGCTTCTTCTCGTGCAGAAGGATGATCACGTCTTCCAGTTCGACGGTCATCTTCTCGGCGTTGGTCACGAAGTAGGGGGACAGATAGCCGCGGTCGAACTGCATGCCTTCGACGACATCGGTCTCGGTCTCGAGGCCCTTGTTCTCCTCGACGGTGATGACGCCGTCATTGCCGACCTTCTGCATGGCGTCGGCGATCTGACGGCCGATCTCGGCCTCGCCGTTCGCCGCGATCGTGCCGACCTGCGCGATCTCGGCGGTGTCGTTCACCGGGCGGGCCGCGGTGCGGATCGCCTCGACGACCTTGAGGGTCGCCAGGTCGATGCCGCGCTTGAGGTCCATCGGGTTCATGCCGGCTGCGACCGACTTCATGCCTTCCCGGATGATCGCCTGGGCGAGCACCGTCGCGGTGGTGGTGCCGTCGCCGGCCTCATCGTTGGTGCGGGACGCGACTTCCTTCACCATCTGCGCGCCCATGTTCTCGAACTTGTCCTCGAGCTCGATTTCCTTCGCGACGGTGACGCCATCCTTGGTGATCCGGGGCGAGCCGTAGCTCTTGTCGATGACCACGTTGCGGCCTTTCGGGCCGAGGGTCACCTTGACCGCGTTGGCAAGGGTGTTCACTCCCTTGAGCATGCGGTTGCGCGCGTCGGTGTTGAACTTGACGTCTTTGGCCATGTGTCGGCTCCTGGTGTCTCAGATTACGGGGATGAATCGCGTCGGGGTCAGGCGGCCTTCGAGGCCGCCGTTGGGGCGATGATCCCCAGGATGTCGGATTCCTTCATGATCATCAGGTCCTCGCCGTCGATCGTGACGTCGGTGCCCGACCACTTGCCGAAGAGGACGCGGTCGCCGGCCTTCACGGCCATCTCGATCAGTTCGCCCGAATCCTTCCGTGCGCCCGGACCGCAGGCGATGATTTCGCCCTCGGCAGGTTTTTCTTTCGCAGTGTCAGGGATGATCAGGCCGCCTTTGGTCTTCTCCTCGCCTTCGATGCGACGGACAAGCACCCGATCGTGCAGGGGTAGAAAGTTCATGAACTGAACTCCTTGATGAAAGAATTGGGGGAAAGCGGAGTTATCACTCGTGCGTGTCGAGTGCCAATCCGTGAGGTAAGCTCTCTGGACGCAGATAACAAGCCACACCGGGCCCGCTGGTCTGCAAGCCCGACAGGAAGCTGCTCCGGCAGCCTTGCCGGTGCAGCCTCTCCGGGCCTCGGGTTGGTCTGCCGCGGCTTGAGGGACGCTGGGTTCGCGCGGCGCGGGCCCCGCTGGCTGGATCCCGACTGGTCGTGGAATACCGCCGGAGGCGTGGGACGCCGTTCGATGCCCGTGCGACCCCGACGTCCTGTCGTCCGTGCCGGAAGCGCGCTGAACAGGACGGCCGCGACGCCGACGGAACAGAGCGTCATGCCCCCGAAGAGGAGGGCCGTGACGAGAAGGGATGCGCCGGCCGTGCGGGGTGT
>JBGSJD010000362.1:0-12678 GCA_041742195.1 Hyphomicrobiaceae bacterium | reverse complement strand
GCGGATCATCGGGTTGGCCGTCGCCCGGCGAGCGAGGCCGGGTGCATGGCGCTCCAGGGCCTGCTGCAGGACCGGACGGACGCGCGGATCGGGCGGACCATTGGCGAGGCCGATCAATTCGAAGAGCACATCGCGCTTGGTCGCCTCGTCGGCGATCAGGCGCTCGGCGCACGTTCGGGCGCGGACCTCGATGATATAGCGCCAGTTGGCGTCACGGGCGCTGTTCAGCCGCTCGTTGCCGTCGAGCAGGATGATGGGCTTGTTCACAGCCGACGCGAGCACGAACTGCTCGGCGATGGTGAGGTCGCGGGCTTCCTTTCCGAACACGACGCGCGCCGTCATTTCGACGCCATGCAGCGGCTGGCCACCGGTGCGTTGTGCGAGCCAGAGGTGGTTGGCGGCCCACTGCTTGAGGGGCGTATCGTCGCCGCCGCGGGTCAGCCCGTAGTAGATGACCGGCGCCAGCCACCATTCGGCGAATTTGCGGCGAAGCTTGCCGAGGCTGCCCTCGGCGTGGCTCGGGGGAGTCTTGTAGATGACGCGGACGAGCTGCATCGGGAGCGTGGAGCCGCCGACGCCCAGGGTGGGGC
Source organism: Hyphomicrobiaceae bacterium (assembly GCA_041742195.1). GTDB lineage: Bacteria > Pseudomonadota > Alphaproteobacteria > Rhizobiales > Hyphomicrobiaceae. The sequence goes on along the minus strand of JBGSJD010000362.1, from coordinate 12,088 downwards.
GCCGGAGCTGGATCGAGCGCACGATGCTCGTGTACGGGATCTTGAGCACGCCGACGAGGTCGATGCCGAACGGGTTCAGCATGCCGCCGATGTAGCGGTCCTCGTGGTGGGTCAGGCACTGCCAATAGTGGGGTGGGACCTCACGGACCGGGATCGACTTGTGGTCGGGATTGGCCGTGTAGCCGGCGAGCTCCACGGATGCGCCGGTCCAGTTCACGTCACGCTGGCTGTCGAGGTTGCCGTCGAACGTGCCGACGAAATTGCCCTGCCGGTCATAAAGGGCCGTGGCCAGCCATCGCTCGGCATCGTAGGCGAGCTTCTCCCCGAGATAGTGATGGCCGACGTAGCCGCGCACGGGAGCGACCAGATAGACAAGCACGAGGGCGAACGCGACGTAGGCGAAGCCCGCCGCGAACAGCGGGCGCAGCCGGCCGAGGCGCGGGTTGAAGGCCACCGAGACGAGGGCTCCTCGAAACAGCCAGCGCAGCGAGGCGGAGACCGTCTCGATCGCGAAACTGACCGCTCTCAGAAGAGCCAGCACGTCAGACCCCTCGTTCACGCTACGGCATGGCGGCTGGACGTCATGGTCCAGCCGCCGGGTCGAGGGTTAGCGGAGTTTTGTGGCGCGGCTTCGTTGCGAATGGGGCGAAGCATGGCGCGGGAGTGAAGGATTGTTCAGCTGCGGCCGGCGACCGCCACGAGGATGACACCGGGCACGATGAGCGCGATTGTCCAGAGCGTGCGGGCCGTAATGACTTCGCGGCCGAACCAGAAGTAGCCCATCAGCATGGTGAAAACGGGGGTCGCCGACACGATCGGCACCACCGCCACCAGATCGCCGACCTGGAGGGCACTATTGAGGAACTGCAGCGACAAGGCGTTGGCGACGCCTGCGCCGATGAACCACATGTGGCTCTCGCGCGTCCCGACGAAGGGGCGGCGCTGCATCTTGAAGGCGGCGAGCGCGACCACCAGCGAGACGGTGTTCGAGACCATCACCGCAAACGAGGGGCTCGGGACCTCGACCAAGCCGTACTTGGTCACGACGTGGCCGAGAGCCCGGATCAGCGAGGCGCCGAGAGGGAGGGACAACGCCCACAGCGGCCAGCTTCGCTTGACGCCCTGGGTGCTCCAGGACCCGACGACGGCGCCGGCCACGACGGCCATCGTTCCGATGGCGATCGGCACTGTCAGTTGCTCGCCGAGGAAGGTGATGGCGAAGAACGCGCCGAACAGCGGTGTCGCCGCAGTCAGCGCGCTGGTCAACGTCGGTCCCATGATCTTGATCGACGACGTGGCGAGCACCGAGGACAGCGATGGTCGGATGATGCCCACCGCCGCGAAGAGCAGGCAGGCCCAAGTGAGCCAATACCAGCTTTCGACGAAGATCGGAGAGATCAACCAGTAGATGATCGCAGAGGCCGCGATCGAGACCAGCGTGCCGGTCCGCGCGTCGGTGCCTTCGAGGCCGATGTTCGTGAAGTGGTTGGAGAGGGCGAACAGAAACGCGGAGCAGAGCGCATAGACGGGTGCCAGATAGGCGAAGCTGGTCATTCGCCGGAGCCCTCAGGATCGCGTTGTGCCGGGACGGCGTACATGGCTTCTGCTTTCCGCTTATAGCGCCGTGCGCCGCTGCGCAGGCCGATCGGCACGGTCAGTCGCGAGAGAAAGTGGCGCGGCGTCGTCTCGCGGGTCAGGTCGAGGCGGGTGCCGCCGGGGATATCCACCAACACGAACCCTACGTAATCATTGTCGCCTTCGATCAGTGCCGGATCGGTGCCTTCGGGGAGAAGTCGGTAGAGGATCGCCTGCCCCTGCCGCTCGTCGGCGATCATGGTCATCATGGTCAAGGAGTGGGCGCCTGCCAGAATCTGTACCCGATCGACGCCGGGGCGGCCGGGCACGGGCTGGCTCACGACGCGCAGGGGAAAGCGGCCGTCGAACTCGATGTCGCTCGCCTTCAGCATGTGCCAGACGATGTCGCGGGGGGCTGCGATGTCGATGGCGTACTCATAACGCCGGCGGTCGTGCCCACGCATCGTATCCGAGATGGCGATCGACAGATCGCGGATCAAATGTGCGAGGGCCATAATTCGCCTTGCTGCTGTGCTGATTTGGTAGGCCGACTGGCGAGCATTGCGAAGAAATTGGTACTCTCATCGCTGATGCCGCTAGCTCTCGATAATACGAACGGTCTGTATGGACGGCTTCTTGTAGGAGCGATAGGCGAGGAACCAGAATAACGGCAAGCTGATGGGCCATAGGGGGATAAATATTCCGAGAAGAATGAAAATTAGAGTGCTGAACTTGAAGTTCCCATCTGAAATGACGGTGGTAGTTTTGACTGTTTTCGTCTTGTCTTCGGTCGCTGTTGTTGGAGCGTGGCGGTTTGATATGTGCGAGTGGGCATGGCTTGGTGGCGGAAATGTCTCCCGGGTGTCGTACTGTGATGTTGGGGAAGGTGGTGGTGTCATTGGTGGTGCGGTCGCGAAAATTTGGGAAACGAGTATCCAGCTGTTGATTTCAGGGCACCATAGGTGGTCTGTCGCGTGAAGTTCGCCGCGTTTATATCGATCCTGAAGTTCGCCGGTCGATATAGGGCCGAACTGCTGACCGTTTCGCGATATGTACCAAGTCGTATTCTCCAATTGCGGATGCATTAGTGCTCCCCACTGTGTCCGACTGCCTGATCTACGGAGCTATTATCAAAACTAGGCACTGCTACAAGCGGTGATTAGATTTTAAGGAGTCACATCGTGGCGCCGATGACCCAGGGCACGTATTCGGCGTCGCCGTAGCCGAGCTGCTCGGACTTCGAGCGCTCGCCCGAGGCCATTCTGAGCAGGAAATCGAAGATCTCCTGCCCCTTCGCCTCGATGGAGACGCCGTCGACGATGTCGCCGCAGTTGATATCCATGTCGTCGATCATGCGGTGATAGATGTCCGAGTTCGTCGCCAGCTTGAACGACGGCGTCGGCTTGCATCCGTAGGCGGAGCCGCGGCCCGTCGTGAAGGCCAGAACGTTGCAGCCGCCGGCGACCTGACCCGTGGCCGACACCGGGTCGTACCCCGGCGTATCCATGAACACGAAGCCCTTCTCGTTGATGGGCTCGGCGTAGCGGTAGACGGCGTTGAGGGTCGTGGTGCCGCCTTTCGCGGCGGCGCCGAGCGACTTCTCGAGGATCGTCGTCAGGCCGCCGGCCTTGTTCCCGGGCGATGGGTTGTTGTCCATGCTCATGCGGGCGCGGGCCGTGTAGTCCTCCCACCAGCGGATGACGTCGACCAGCTTCTCGCCGACTTCGCGGGAGCGGGCGCGGCGTGTCAGCAGGTGCTCGGCGCCATAGATCTCGGGAGTTTCCGCGAGGACCGCGGTGCCACCATGATGGACCAGAAGATCGACCGCGGCGCCGAGCGCGACATTGGCCGTGATCCCCGAGTAGCCGTCCGAGCCACCACACTGGAGGGCCCAGACCAATTCGGAGGCGGGCAACGTCTCGCGCCGCGCCCGGCCGGCGATCGGCAGCATGTTGCGGATCGCCTCCACACCGGCCGCGATGGTCTTCTTCGTGCCGCCGGTTTCCTGGATGGTCATCGTGCGGAAGGTGTCGCTCTCGACGATGCCGTAGGCGTCCTTCATGCGAGCGATCTGGAAGCCTTCGCAGCCGAGCCCCACGACGAGCACGCCGGCCATGTTCGGATTGCAGGCATAGCCCCAGGTCGTGCGCTTGAGGACCTCGAAGGTCTCGCCGTCGCTGTCGATGCCACAGCCGGTCGAATGGACGAGCGGGATCACGCCGTCGATCGAGGGATGATCGGCGAGCAGGCCGGACTTGTTCACGGCCTCGGCGATGAAGCGGGCGACGGTGGCGGAGCAGTTCACCGAGGTCACGACGCCGATGTAGTTGCGCGTGCCGCATTTGCCGTTGGCGCGGCGGAAGCCCTCGAACGTGGCCTGCTTCTCGACCGGCAGGATCGTTTCCTCGCGGGCATCGCGAGCGAAGGCGTAGTCGCGCTCGAAGGCTGCAAAGCTGCAATTCTGCGTATGGACGTGAGCGCCGGGGGCGATGTCCTCGCTGGCGAAGCCGATGATCTGGCCGAACTTCAGGACCGGCTCGCCCTTGGCGATCGCGACGGAGGCCATCTTGTGGCCCTTGGGGATGCGGGCTGCAGCCTTCACGCCGCGGGCCGTCAAGCCGACGGGGAGCGCGTCCACGGCCACGATGATGTTGTCGCGGGCATGCAGCGACAAGGTCCGCGGCTCTGCGCCCGTCGATCGAGTATCCTTGGAAACCATCGGCTCGCCTCCCGTAGCGAAGGGCTCTCTTCGGTCGCCCCGTAGGCTGACCGCAGCCCAGTGTGCTATACCTCAGCCCTTCCTACGACAGAAGAGTTCGCCCTCGCGGGGGAGGTTCGATCCTCGGGCAGGGCCAAGAGACCGGATCTAGAGGAGGACCGCCATGAAGCTCACAGACGCTCAGGTCAAGCAGTTCGACGAAGAGGGTTGGCTGTTCCTGCCGGAACTGTTCACGGCCGACGAGATCGCGGTTCTCAATGCCGAGGCCGAGCAGATCTACAAGCAGGACCGTGAGGAGATCTGGCGCGAGAAATCCGGCGCCCCGCGCACGGCCTTTGCCGCACACCTCTACAACGAAGCATTCGGCATTCTCGGCCGGCACCCGCGCATGATCACGCCCATCGAGCAGTTGTTCGGTGAGCAGGTCTACATGCACCAGTTCAAGATCAACGCGAAGGCGAAGTTCAGCGGCGACGTCTGGCAGTGGCATCAGGACTACGGTACCTGGGCCCGCGATGACGGCATGCCCGAGCCGAGGGCCATGAACATCTCGATCTTTCTCGACGAGGTGTTCCCGTACAACGGTGCCTTGATGCTCATTCCGAAGAGCCACAAGGAGGGCGTGCTCGCGGCCGGCCACGACAAGGCCACCACGAGCTATCCGTTGTGGACGCTCGACGAGGCGACCGTCCAACGGCTCTACGATCAGGGCGGGCTCGTCGTGCCGACCGGCAAGGCTGGCGGCATGCTGCTCTTCCACGGCAATCTCGTGCATGGATCGGCCGGCAACATCACGCCGCTGCCGCGCAAGATCGTCTACCTCACGCTCAACGCGGTCTCGAACCACATCCGCAAGCCGACGCGGAAGGAGTGGATCGCGCATCAGGACTTCACGCCGATCATGCCGTGCGCCGACGATGCGCTGCTTCAGTTCGCGAAGCGCTACAAGCAGGCGGCCGAGTAAGGGTCAGGACAGGGTACGGTCGCCGTCGTGCGATCGTCCCCTGCCTGGGGGCGGGCGGTGCGTCGTCAGCGCGGCGGCGCGCGCTGGCCCAGGAGGAGCGCCAGCGGGATCGCGATCAGCGACGCGATCATGTACATGGTGAAGGCGTTCAGGTAGCCGATCAGCGCCGCCTGGCGGTTGATCTCGCGCGCCAGCCGCGCCATATCAGGCAGCGTCTCGACGGACCAGGAGCCGACCACCCACGGCAAGTCGAGAGATCGATTGAACGGGGAAACGTTCTCGACCAGCCGGCTGAAATTGGCGCCGGTGGCACGCACGATCTCGGCCACCGACAGCGAGATGAAGAAGCTCGAGCCGATATTGCGCATCAGGTGGAACACGCCCATGGCCTCGGCCCGGTAGCTCGGCGCCAGCGTGCGGAAGGCCGCAAACGACATCGGAACCCAGATGATGCCGATGGCGATACCCTGAATGAAGCCGTTCGCGGCGAGCACCGAGTGCGGGACGTTGAGGTCGATCTGGGAGAGCCACCAGCCCGAAAGCGCATGCAACGCAAAGCCGCCGGCCATGCCGATCCTGGGGTCGATCCGCGCCAGCCGATCCGAGATGAAGAAGCCGATCACGGCGCCGAGGCCTCGCCAGGCGATGATGTAGCCGATGAGCGAATCCGGGAAGCCGGCATGGGCCTGCAACAGCTGCGGCAGCAGCACCATCGGCGTGAAATTCAGCATTCCGAACACGGTGACCAGAATGAAGCCCAGGACGTAGTTCCGGTCGGTCAGGATGGTCGGCGACAGGAAGGGCCGCGGGTGCGTCAGGCAATGGGCGATGAACACGTAGAGCGCGATGGCCGACAAGGCGGTCGCGGCGGTGATCTCGATGGATTCGAACCAATCCAGCCGCTGGCCGCGCGACAGGACGATCTGCGCCAATGCCAGGGCGATCGCAAGAGACAGGAACCCGGTCCAGTCCAGTGATGGCCGCTGACCCGGCTCGTCCTTGGGCAGCGTCATGCGGAAGGCGAAGAACGCCGCGACGCCGAAGGGCACCGTCAGGTAGAAGACCCAACGCCAGCTCCAGACCTCGGCAATGTAGCCGCCGACCGAGGGGCCGATGACGGGGCCGGCCATGTTCGCGACCCCGAAGACCGAGATCGCCAGCCCGTGCTGGACGCTCGGAAAGACGTTGAGCAGGATCGTCTGGCCCAAGGGCACGAGCGGTGCCCCGCCGCCGCCTTGCACGATGCGCCAGAAGACGAGGCTCTCGAGCGAGGTCGCAAGCCCGCACATGAGGGTACCGAGCGTGAAGATGAACACGCTCCAGACCATGACGCGGCGGGCGCCGAAACGGGCCGTCAGCCAGCCCGTCATCGGGGTCACGATGGCGGTGGCCAGGATGTTGAACGTGACCGTCCAGGCGATCTCGTCCTGGGTCGCGGACATCGCGCCCTGCATCTGGGGCTGGAGACCCGATGCAACCAGGATGGTGGCATTGTAGATGGTCGAGCCAAGAACCACGGACCCGAGGATCAGCCATCGGCGCGTCACGGATACGTCGACGACCGGGTCGTTGACAGTGGTGTCAGTCATCAGTGCGCTGAAACTCTCTCGGGCGATCGGCCGTCAGGGGTTGGGGCCGCGGTTCGACGCCGAAACAGTAGCGGGCCATACCTGGAACGTCACGCATTCGCATGCATTCATCTTGCCGGTAAGGTTGGCTTGTGCTGCCGTGTCATGCGGCATCCGCCCTAAACCGCGTTCCGAAAGACAATTTCCATGTCCCTCTCCCGAATGCTCGCCGAACGAGCGGCCGCCGGCCGGCCGATCCGTATCGGCCAAATCGGCGCCGGCAAGTTCGGCACCATGTTTCTTGCCCAATGTCGACTGACGACCGGTATGCATCTCGCCGGCCTCGCCGATCTCATGCCCGCGCGGGCGCGCGAGCGGCTCGAGGGTGTCGAATGGCGCCCCGAGCAGATCGATGCCCGCAGCCTCGACGAGGCGTTGGCCAAAGGCAAGACGTTCATCACCGACGACGCCATGGCGCTGATCGCGGATCCGCGGATCGACGTCATTATCGAGGCAACGGGTGATCCGGCCGCGGGCATCCGCCATGCGCTGGCCGCGATCGACGCCGGCAAGCACGTCGTCATGGTCAACGTGGAGGGCGATGCGCTGGCGGGGCCGCTGATCGGCATACGCGCGAAGGAAAAAGGCGTCGTCTATTCGATGGCGTGGGGCGACCAGCCGGCGCTCATCGCGGAGCACGTGGACTGGGCGCGGACGTGCGGTTTCCGGGTGGTGGCGGCCGGCAAGGGCACGCGCTACGAGCCGAGCTACCACCGCTCCAATCCCGATACGGTGTGGGACATTCTCGACAAGTACCTGAACATCAAGGACCGCTCGCACATCAACCCGAAGATGTTCAATTCGTTCATCGACGGGACGAAATCGGGCATCGAGATGACGGCCGTGTGCAACGCCACAGGTCTCGAAGCGCAGTCGGGCGGGCTCTCGTTTCCGCCCGCGTCGCGCTTCGAACATGCCGAGATCTGCAAGCCGAAAGCGGACGGGGGCGTGCTCGAGAAGGCCGGCGTGACCGAAGTCACGTCGTCGGTCAACCGCGACGGCTCGAACGTGCCGCACCATCTGGCGATGGGCACCTATGTCGTGATCGAAAGCGACAGCGCCTACGCGCGGCAATGTTTCGGCGAGTATTCGATGTTGCCGGACAAATCCGGCCGCTATGCCTCGCTCTACCGGCCGACGCACATGATCGGCCTCGAGCTCGGCTTCTCGGTCGCATCCGCCGTCCTGCGCCGAGAAGCGACCGGGACGCCCGTCTGCTTCAACTCGGACGTCGTCGCGACCGCAAAGCGCGATCTGCAGGCCGGGGAGGTGCTCGACGGCGAGGGCGGCTTCACGGTCTGGGGCAAGCAGACGCCGGCCTCGGTTTCCATGGCGGAGGGGATGCTGCCGCTGGGCCTCGCGCACGGGGTGACGCTCAAGTCTCCGATCAAGGAGGGGCAGCGCCTCAAGTGGTCGGACGTCGCGATCGACACGAGCGACGCCACCTACAAGTTCCGCCGCGAGATGGAGGCGGTCTTCGGACGCCGCAATCTGACCTGAGGATGTGATGGCCAAAGCATCGAAGGCGCCTCGACTGGGCGCGATCGTCACGGGTGGTGGCTCGGGAATCGGCCTGGCGACGGCCGAGCTGCTCCTCGAGACCGGCTGGAACGTGGCGCTTGTCGACGTGAACGAGGCCGCGCTCGACGGAGCGAGGGGGCGGCTGGCGAACGCCAAGGGCGCTCATTTCCTGGCGGCCGACGTCACCGACGAATCGGCGGTGGAGCGTGCCGTCGCGGAAGCCGCGCGCATGGTCGGCCGGCTTTGCGGCGTCGTGAACTGTGCCGGCATCTCGGCAGACAAGCACGTGCTCGAGACGCCTGCCGCGCTCTTCCGCAAGATCCTGGACGTGAACGTGATCGGCACGTTCATGGTCGGCAAGGCGGCCGCGCGGCTCATGCAACACAGCGGCGGCGGCGCGATCGTCAACATCGCTTCGGTGTCGGGCCTCCGGGGATCGAAGGGCCGGGTGGCCTATGGAGCCTCGAAGGGCGCCATCGTCACACTGACCCAGGTGATGGCCAACGACCTCGCCGAATTCGGCATTCGTGTGAATGCCGTGGCGCCAGGGCCGGTCGAGACGCCCATGGTGGCTGCCATCCACACCGAGGAGGATCGCAAGCTCTATCATCGCTACATCCCGATGAACCGCTATGCGGAGCCGGCCGAGATCGCCCAGGTCATCCGCTTTCTGCTCGATCCCAGCCAGTCGAGTTATGTCACCGGCGAAATCATCGCTGTCGATGGCGGCTATCGTGGTGCCGGCCTCGTCGTCGGGCGCGCCTGATACAGGGGTGGTATGGCCCGGTCATCGGCCGTGCGGGGCGACGACCGGGCTTGCCCGATCGTCAGCGCCGCTCACTCGCGGAAGCGCGACGGATCGGGCTTCAGACCGGTGACCCGCTCCAGGGCGATCGCGGCCAGGATCCGGTCAGACATCGTTTTCTTGAAGGGTGGAGGCGCTGCCCCGACGTCAGGGCCGGACTGGGCCACCCCGAGGCTCGACGTCTGGCCGAAGTTGCCCCCGAGAGGCTTCTCGTTGGCACAGCCCGCCAGCAGCAGAGCGATCACGAGCACTGGAGCGCTTCGAACAAGCACGACGACATTCCCCCGTTCGGCTTCTCGGCCAACTGACTTCGGCCGCCGATCGATCCCCGTTCCCCCGTGGATCGTCGTTTCCCAGACCCAACCCGTGTAGTTCCCAGGGCGGGGATAGGCAACCCCTTGACAGGCTCTTTGCGCTCGAAATTGCCGCACCGCCGCCGCGCGACGGCACCAAGCGCGGCCTTTCCAAGGCATTCTCGCGGCATGGTTAGCCGAAGGTTTCCGAAATCCTTTTCAACTCTTTGACGAACATCGATTTTGTCATGTTCTGGAACACTTTCGAGACAATTCCCGCGCTTCCTGCCGGTGACGGCCCGTGTGGCTCCGGGAGCGTTTACCAGTTCTCATGAGACTGCTGGCATCGTCCGTCTCGCACTCGATCCGACGGCGTCCTATCGGGCCGCTGTGGCCGGTGAGTTCGAGATTTCAGGAGGCGACCCATGGCGCGGTTCGACGTTGGCAGCAGTGATGCAATCTCTTCGATGCTCGATTCCGGCATGCCGGACGCACTCCTCGAGCTGGGCCTCATGTACTCGGCCGGACGTGGCGTCGAGCTCGATCTGGTCGAAGCCCACAAATGGTTCAATATCGCGGCGGCTCGCGGCAACGAGGCGGCGCGGCGCTATCGGAGCGAACTGTCGAGCGAGCTGTCGCGCAGCCAGATCAGCGAAGCGCAGCGCCGCGCCCGGGCCTGGATGAAACAGCGCCGCGAGCACGCCGACCATCAGCGGCGCGAGCACGATCGCGATGGTGCGCGTCAGATGCGTGCCGCCATAGACGGAGCGCGCGGCGGCCGGCATCGGCGGCATGAACGGCTCTCGGGTCGGCAATGCCTTCGGCTCGCCGGAAGTGTCCGCTGTCATGATCCAGAGCCCCGATCGTAATCGATGAAAAAAGTCGGCCAACGCCTGTCCCGGCGCCCGCGTGCCCCGAACCGCGCCATGGTCCGGGCCGCCCCCTGTCAATGGAGCGAGACCATACGCACGGTGTGCGCCCCTGTCATGACGGCGGTCGCGATCCGCGCCGCCGTCCACAGCCCGTCCCCGACAGGCCGCCGCTGCCGCTAGGCCGGGTCCGCTGCCATCACGAAGAAGTGACCCCCGCTCCAGACGCCGGGCACGCCGTTTTCCTCGACCGCGAGGTCCACGAGATCGTAATAGACCGCCCGCGTCACCAGCGCCTCGAGCCGGCCCCTCACGTGCACGTAGGGCTTGAGCCCGCCGCTCCCGTCCTCGGCGACGAACCGCACGGGATGCTCCGCCCCGCAGGCGACCACGTCGTCGACATTGGTGCGGAAGATCAGCGTTTGTTTGGGCCCCGCCCCCTGCACCTCCATCTCGACGGCGAGGAACGGGGCGTCCGCGACCGCCACATCCACCTTCTCGGCGGGCGTGACGAGGAAATAGCGCCCGTCCGCGTCCCGTCGCAGGACCCGCGAGAACAGCTTGACCAGTGGCTTCCGCCCGATCGGGCTGCCCTGGTAGAGCCATGTTCCGTCGCGCAGAATGGCCATGCCGATGTCGCCGCAGTAGGGCGGGTCCCACCGCTCGACGGGCGGCATCCGGTCGCCGGCTTGCGCCTTGAGCAGGGCCTCGAGCCCGCTGAGGCCAGCGCTTGTGCTGTTGTCGGTTGGAGCGCCCATGGCGGATCCTTCTTCCCCTGCCGGCCCGCGTCGAGCCACATTACTGAGGATTAATATAACCGCGACTGCCGCCCCTGCTATGCTGCTGCAGCGTTCATACTACGATCATTAGGGCGCCCGGCAGGGTTCGGCTCCCACCGAAACGGGCCTATGGTTGAGCGCACGAGCCCACACAGCGAGCGTCGAAGCGAGCGCATGAGCACAGTCATCGAAACGGATCATGATATCGTTGCCCGCGTCGAAGCGGCCGGCGAGCGTATTCAGCGCGTCAAGCAGGCGGTCGGCACCGTCATCTACGGCCAGGAGCAGGTGGTCGAGCGGACGCTGGTCACCATCCTGGCGGGCGGCCACGGCCTTCTCGTCGGCGTGCCCGGCCTCGCCAAGACGCTTCTCGTCGAGACGCTCGGGCGCACGCTCGGTCTCGACGCCAAGCGCATCCAGTTCACGCCGGACCTCATGCCGTCGGACATCATCGGCTCCGAGGTCCTCGAGGATCAGCCGGCGGGCGGTCAGGGTCGGCGCAGCTTCCGCTTCATCAAGGGCCCGATCTTCGCCCAGCTCCTGATGGCGGACGAGATCAACCGCGCCTCCCCGAAGACCCAGTCGGCGTTGCTGCAGGCCATGCAGGAGCATCACGTCACGGTCGCCGGCCAGCGCCACGACATCCCGACCCCGTTCCATGTGCTGGCCACCCAGAACCCGCTGGAGCAGGAAGGCACCTACCCGCTTCCCGAAGCCCAGCTCGACCGGTTCCTCCTGCAGATCGACGTCGGCTATCCCGGCGAAGCGGCCGAGCGGCGCATGCTGTTCGCCACCACCGGCACTGAGGAGCGCCGCCTCGAGGCCGCCCTCACCGCCCAGGAACTGATGTCCACCCAGCGCCTCGTGCGCCAGATCCCCGTCCCCGACAAGGTCGTCGAGGCGATCCTGCGGCTCGTCCGCTCGGCGCGTCCCGG
>JBGSJD010000361.1:0-7003 GCA_041742195.1 Hyphomicrobiaceae bacterium | reverse complement strand
CGAACGACCAGGCCCCGCCCCATGTCAGCAGCAGCGTCGACACCGCGAGCACCACGCCCGAGGCGGCCCGCACACCGAGTTCCCGTGACGTGAACGGTCGTCCACGCGACGCGGCGGCGCCCGGAGCCTCAGGAGCGCGTGACATGATGTCTCCGCCCGCTCGCCATTCCGCTCGTCATGCTGGCGCCATGCTGCCGACGCCGCCGAACCGCCGGGACCGACGCCGGAAGATCTCGATCGCCTGCTCGAAGTGCTTTTGCGCGAAGTCGGGCCAGTAGACGTCGAGAAACACGAACTCCGTGTAGGCGCACTGCCAGAGCAGGAAGTTCGAGAGCCGTACCTCGCCGCTGGTCCGGATCAGCAGATCGGGATCGGGAATCCCGGCCGTGTCGAGTTCGCTCCCGAGCCGATCCGCCGTGATGTCGGAGGCAGCGAGTTCGCCCGTCTGCACCTTGAGAGCCAACGCCCGCGCTGCCTTCGCGATCTCGTCGCGCGCGCCGTAATTGAAGGCAATCACGAGTTCCAGGGTCGTGTTGCCGGCCGTCCGCGCCTTGGCGCCCTCGATCAGCGCGAGCAGTTCCGGATCGACCTTGTCGGTACCGCCGATGACCCGGATCCGCACACCCTTCTCGTCGAGATCGTCGAGGTCGTTACGGATGAAGAACTTCATCAGCCCCATGAGATAGTTGATCTCGGCCAGCGGCCGCCGCCAGTTCTCCGACGAGAAGCTGAAGATCGTCAGCACCGGGATCTGCAGCGCGATGGCGGCCCGCACCGCTCGCTTCACGGCATCCACGCCACGGCGATGGCCTTCCGAGCGCGGCAGCCCCCGCTCCGCCGCCCAGCGCCCGTTGCCATCCATGATGATGGCCACATGGCGCGGACCGGGCGCCAGGGCGCGTTGAGCCTGATCGTCGGCTGGATTGCTCACTGGCGGTTCCGGTTCCCCCCGGGGTCTCGACGCGACGCCGGCCTGCACATCGCACCGACCGACCAGGACACGAACGATCGTTATGGATGCTAGACCTGCTTGATCTCGGCTTCCTTCGCCACCAGCATCTGGTCGATTTCCTTGATCAGCTTGTCGGTCAGCTCCTGAACCTTCGTCGAGTTCTTGCGCTGATCGTCCTCGGCCATGGCATGATCCTTCTCGAGCTTCTTGAGAAGGTCCATGCTGTCGCGGCGCACGTTACGCACAGCCACCCGGCCACCCTCGGCGTATTTATGGGCGATCTTGGCAAGCTCCTGACGTCGCTCGGCGCTGAGGGGCGGGATCGGAAGCCGGATCGTGGTCCCGTCGATCACCGGATTGAGACCGAGATTCGATTCGCGAATGCCCTTTTCGACCGCCGCGAGCTGGCTCCTGTCCCACACCGCCACCGAGATCATGCGGGCGTCGGGCACGGAAATCGTCGCCACCTGATTGAGCGGCATGCGCGCGCCGTAGATGTTGACGGTCACCGGCTCCATCATGGCGGCGCTGGCGCGTCCTGTCCGCAGGCCAGAAAACTCGCGCTTCAGCGTCTCGAGCGCCATGCGCATCCGCCGCTCGATGTCCTTCAGATCGAAATTTGCCGCGGCCATGATCTGCCTCCTCGCTGTCTCTCGAACCCGTCAACGTGTGTGCATGCGGCGGGCAACGGCCCAGCCACTCGCATGCCCTCAACCGGTGCCGGCGCGAGTCGTAATCAGGCTCGACCGGGCTTCACCCGCCAACATCTTGGCGATGTTACCACTTTCTTCGATGGAGAACACGACGAGCGGCATGTCGTTGTCGCGCGCCAGCGCAATGGCGGCCATGTCCATCACGTTCAGGCTGCGCCTGAGAACGTCGTCGTAGGTGAGCCGATCGTAGCGCTCGGCACCCGGCTCCTTCTTCGGGTCGGCGGCATAGACCCCGTCCACCTGCGTTGCCTTGGCAACGACGTCGCACCCCATCTCGATGCCCCGCAGCACCGCCGTCGTATCGGTCGTGAAATAGGGGTTTCCCGTCCCGGCCGCGAAAATGACGACCCGCCCCCGCTCGATGTGGTGCAACGCCTTTGACCGGACGTAGGCCTCGCAGACAGTCGGCATCGGGATCGCCGAGAGGACGCGGGCGGCCACCCCCTGCTGCTCGAGCGCGTTCTGGAACGCGAGCGCATTCATCACCGTGGCGAGCATGCCCATGTAGTCGCCGGTGGCCCGGTCCATGCCGCGCGCCACGCCGCTGAGGCCGCGAAAGATGTTGCCGCCCCCGACCACGACCGCGATCTCGGTACCGCCAGCGACGGCTTCCTTGATGTCGCTGGCGAGTCGCGTGCATACCGCCATGTCGATGCCGTAGGACTGGCGCCCCATGAGGGCCTCGCCGGAGAGCTTGAGCAGCACCCGCCGAAATTTCGCCGACCCGGCGCGCGCGCCAGAGCCCGCCGCGCTTGTCGTGCTGCTCGGCTCGCTCATGACGCTGCTCTCCTGTCTCGCCACCCGGTCCACCGCCACGCCGTGCACCGTCTCGGCGCCCGCCCTGTCGGTTTAGCCGCCCTGCACCAGTTTCGCCACCTCGCTCGAGAAGTCGTCGGCTTTCTTGTCGATCCCTTCACCGAGGGCATAGCGCTTGAATCCGGTCACCTTGACGGGAGCACCCGCCACCTTCTCGGCGCCCTTGATGTACTGCTCGACCGACATCTTGCCGTCGCCACCGGGACCGAAGAACACCTGCTGCAGCAGCACGACCTGCGCAAAGAACTCCTTCCGGAGCCGCCCCTCGACCATCTTCTCGACGATGTCCGCGCTCTTGCCGGAGGCCTGAGCCTGCTCGAGGTAAACCTTCCGCTCACGCTCGACGAGCGCGGCATCGAGATCGTCGACGTTGACGGCCTGCGGGTTGGCCGCAGCGATGTGGAGGGCGACCTGCCGGCCGATTTCAGCGACCGTGTCCGTCGCGCCCGTCGACTCGAGCGCCACCAGAACGCCGATCTTGCCGAGCCCGTCCACGACGCGGTTGTGAACGTAGCTGGCAACGAGCCCGTTCGGCGCGGTGAGCGCATCCGTCCGCCGCACCGACATGTTCTCGCCGATGGTCGCCACCATCTCCTTGACATGAGTCTCGACCGAATTCGACGTGCCGGGGTAGGGCAGCGCCGCGAGCGTCTCGAGCTTGCCGCCGGCCCCGACGGCCAGACCGGCGATCTGGCGCACCATGTCCTGGAACTTGTCGTTCCGGGCCACGAAGTCGGTCTCCGAGTTGACCTCGACGAGCGCGCCTGTGGTCCCCGACACGGCAACGCCGATCAGGCCGTCGGCCGCGATCCGGTCGGCCTTTTTTGCCGCCTTCGAAAGCCCCTTGGTGCGCAACCAGTCGACGGCGGCTTCGATGTCGCCGCCCGTTTCCGTGAGCGCCGTCTTGCAGTCCATCATGCCTGCGCCGGTCTTGTCGCGCAGTTCCTTGACGAGGGCAGCTGTGATCGTTGCCATGGAGGTGACGCCCCGTGTTTGGCGGACGCCACCGGCGCCCGCGGGCTGAATGCGACTGGCACCCGGGGAACCTTCCCGAGTGCCGTGACTGGGAGATGACGCCCCGCGAACTCGCGGAGCGTAGGCGCGCGCCGTCAGACCGCCGCGGCTTCGACGAGCTTCTTCGCCTGTGCCACCCAGCCGTCACGCGCGATGCGACCCTTGGTGTCGAGCGCCCGGTCGAGGGCCATCATCTCGTCCGTGCCGAGGTCGGCGATCTGCCAGAAATGGTAGACACCGACATCGTTGAGGCGCTGCTCGAGCTTCGGGCTGATGCCCGTGATGCGCTTGAGGTCGTCGGCTTCGCCGCGCGGCGCGTCGATGCCCTTGAACACCGCGGCCTCGACGACTTCGAGGTTCTCTTCCGGCGGCGCCTCGGATGCCCCGACGTCGATGCCCGACGAGCCCTGGCTCCGCTCGATGCCGTCGATCGCGGCCCGCGCCACGAGATCGCAATAGAGCGTGATCGCGCGACCCGCGTCGTCGTTACCGGGGACCGGATAGTCGATGCCGTCCGGATCGCAGTTCGTGTCGACCACGGCGACGATCGGGATCTTGAGCTTGCGCGCCTCCTGGATGGCGATCGATTCCTTGTTCGTGTCGATCACGAACAGGAGGTCGGGCAGGCCGCCCATGTCCTTGATGCCACCGAGCGACTGCTCGAGCTTGTCGCGCTCGCGCTGGATGTTCAGGAGTTCCTTCTTGGTCCGGCCCGTCTGGTCGCCGGCGAGGATCTCGTCGAGCTGCCGGAGACGGCGGATCGACTGCGAGATCGTCTTCCAGTTGGTCAGCGTACCGCCGAGCCAACGATGGTTCATGTAGTACTGAGCGCTCCGCTTGGCCGCCTCGGCGATGGCTTCGGAGGCCTGTCGCTTGGTACCGACGAAGAGCACGCGACCGCCCTTGGCGACCACCTCGGACACCTGCAGCAGAGCCTGATGCAGCAGCGGCATGGTCTGCGCGAGGTCGACGATATGGATGTTGTTGCGGGCGCCGAAGATGTACGTCGACATCTTGGGGTTCCAGCGGTGGCTCTGGTGGCCGAAGTGCACGCCAGCTTCGAGCAGCTGACGCATGTTGAACGCGGGAAGCGTCATGGAAAGTTCCTATTCTCCGGTTGGTCCTCCGCATCCCCCAAGAAGGCTCGACGGCCTGAACGGCCCGAGCCCACCGGAACGTCGAACGGGGTCTTGAGACCGCCCGGCGCCAGGGACACGTGTGAGATGGACGCGTCTTTATAGGTAAGGCGTCCCGATGACAAGGCCGGAGCACGCCACAGGGCTCCCGGCGCCCCGGAATGGCCAGGGTTGCCGATCCACATCGGCGCTTGCCGCGGCTTCGGGGCGCCACTCGCGCGGCAACCGTCGGGCAAGACGGCCACCCTTGTCCGACCTCTGGCTCGTCGCTTCGATTGAGGCTTCTGCTCCCCGATGTGTGAGCGTATAAGCGGGGACTCATTCCGATACTGCCGCCCGGCAGCCCGAGCCCGGAGACAGCAAGTGGCGCCTGCCTCAACGACGTCCGCCGGTTCCGAGAGCGATCACCACCACGCCCACGGCAAGCAGTTCTGGATCCTGGCCCTTGGCGCCATCGGGGTCGTCTACGGCGACATCGGGACGAGTCCGCTTTACGCCTTTCGCGAATCGGTGACGCACGCGACCAAGCACGGCCTGTCCGGCGAGTACGCCGTACTTGGGGTGCTGTCGCTGATCATCTGGTCCCTTCTGCTCATCGTCACTCTGAAATACGTGCTGGTGCTGCTGCGCGCCGACAACAACGGCGAAGGCGGCACGTTCGCACTGATGGCCCTCGGTCAGTCCGTTGCAAAACGGTCCTCGCCGTTGCTGTTCGGCCTCGGCGTGATGGGAGCGTCGTTCTTCTACGGCGACGCCATTCTGACGCCGGCGATCTCGGTGCTGTCGGCCGTCGAAGGCCTGAAACTCGTCACCCCGGCCTTCGAGCAGTTCATTCTGCCGCTGACCGTCCTCATCATCGTCGGCTTGTTTGCGATGCAGGCGAGCGGCACCGATCGCGTGGCGCGCTATTTCGGCCCGATCACGCTCGTCTGGTTCTTGCTCCTCGCGCTTGGCGGCCTGCTGCACATCGTCGACGATCCCCGGGTGTTCAATGCCATCAACCCGTACTACGGGCTCGCGCTGCTGACGCAGAACGGTATCCTCGGCCTCGCGATCCTCGGCCTCGTGTTCCTCGCCGTGACGGGCGCGGAAGCGCTCTACGCCGATCTCGGCCACTTCGGCCGCAGCCCCATCCAGTTGGCCTGGAGCAGCATCGTCCTGCCCTGCCTCGTGCTCAACTATCTGGGCCAGGGCGCACTCGTGCTGTCCGACCCGGCCACGATCGCCAACCCGTTCTACAAGCTCTATCCGTCGTGGGCGCTGTTGCCGATGGTGCTGATGGCGACGATCGCCACGGTCATCGCGAGCCAGGCTGTCATCACGGGCGCGTTCTCGATCACGCGGCAGGCCGTGCAGCTGGGTCTTCTCCCGCGGTTCGCGATCCGTCACACCTCCGAGAGCGTCGCCGGCCAGATCTACATGCCGCGCGTCAACCGCCTGCTGCTGATCGGCGTCCTGATCGTCGTGTTCATCTTCCGCGAAAGTTCGAATCTCGCGGCCGCCTACGGCATCTCGGTCACGGCGACGATGCTGATCGATTCGGCCATGGCCTTCTTCGTCATCTGGAAGCTGTGGCGCTGGCCGCTCGGGCTGGCGCTTCTGCTGATCGTTCCGCTGTTCCTGATCGAACAGGCGTTCTTCCTCGCCAACGCCCTGAAGATCTTCGAAGGCGGCTGGTTCCCGCTCCTCGTCGCGCTCAGCATGGCGCTATTGATGTTCACCTGGGTCTATGGAACGAAGGTCCTCGCCCGCGCCACCAAGAAGAACGAGGCCGAGATCGACTGGCTGGTGCGCCACCTCGAAGCGAAGCCGCCGCACCGGGTGCCCGGCACCGCCGTGTTCCTGACCGGCGACCCCTACTCCGCGCCGACGTCGCTGATGCACAACCTGAAGCACAACCGGGTGCTCCACGAGCGCAACATCCTGCTCTCGATCCGCACCGAGGATAAGCCCCGCGTGGCCCGTCACGAGCGCGTGCAGGTCGAACGGATCTCCGATGGCTTCATCCGCGTCATCGCGCATTACGGCTTCATGGAGACGCCGAACGTGCCGAAGATCTTCGAACAGTGTCGCCGCAAGGACCTCAACGTCGACTTCCCGGCAACGTCGTTCTTCCTCTCGCGCCGGTCCCTGAAACCCACGTCCAAATCGCAGATGCCACGCTGGCAGGAACAGCTTTTCATCAAGTTGGCCGGCCAGGCCGACGACGCCAGCGCCTACTTCCAGATCCCGCCTGATCGCGTGGTCGAGGTCGGCACGCAGGTGCAGGTTTAGGCGCCGCGTCGTCGCCGCGCGGGCAGCTACCTCAGGTGTAGGGGCCCGTCAGTGAAGCCGGCGCGTCGCCTGCACCCGTCGGAACCGGCACGACGGCG
>JBGSJD010000360.1:0-3602 GCA_041742195.1 Hyphomicrobiaceae bacterium | reverse complement strand
GAGCGAGAAGGCGATGGCCGCAGATGCGCAGCGTGTTGCGCGGCCCGGTGCGCGCCTCCGTTCGGTCATCTTGCGTCGCCTCTCGCGTCAGCGGGCGACGCGACGACGCCCACGGCCTGATGTCACATGAGCCGGCGCTGCCTCCGCCTGCTCGTCGAAGAGCTCGACGAGCTTGTCGGTCATGGCGCCCGCCAGCTCCGATGGATCGGTGATGGTCACGGCGCGCCGATAATAGCGGGTCACGTCGTGGCCGATGCCGATCGCCAGGAGCTGTACCGGCGACTTGGTCTCGATCTCCTCGATCACCTGCCGGAGGTGGCGTTCGAGATAGCAGCCGGAGTTGACCGAGAGCGTCGAGTCGTCGACCGGCGCACCGTCGGAGATCATCATCAGAATGCGGCGCTGCTCGGGCCGTCCGAGCAAGCGCTGATGCGCCCAGGCGAGTGCTTCGCCGTCGATGTTCTCCTTGAGGAGACCCTCGCGCATCATCAGCGCGAGCGCGCGCTTCGATCGGCGCCAAGGGGCATCAGCCGTCTTGTAGACGATGTGGCGCAGATCATTGAGACGGCCGGGGCTACCGGGCTTGCCGGCTGCGAGCCAGGCCTCGCGCGACTGGCCGCCCTTCCAGGCCCGCGTCGTGAAGCCGAGGATCTCGACCTTCACGCCGCAGCGTTCGAGCGTGCGTGCCAGGATGTCGGCGCAGCAGGCCGCGACCATGATCGGGCGGCCGCGCATGGATCCAGAGTTGTCAAGCAGAAGGGTGACGACGGTGTCCTTGAAGTTGGTGTCGTGCTCGCGCTTGAAGGACAGGGCGTGCATCGGATCCATGATGATTCGCGGCAGGCGCGCCGCGTCGAGCATGCCCTCTTCGAGGTCGAACTCCCAGGAGCGGTTCTGCTGGGCGAGAAGCTTGCGCTGCAGGCGATTGGCAAGGCGCGACACGGCGCCCGAGAGGTTGCGCAGTTCCTTGTCGAGGAAAGCCCGCAGGCGCTCCAGCTCGTCGGGCGTCGAGAGATCCTCGGCGTCGACCTCCTCGTCGTTGGTCCTGGAGAACACCTTGTAGCCGAAGCGCTCGGGGTCATCGAGTACGGACGTGTTGGGGCGCCATGGCTCGCGCGTTTCGGCCATGTCGTCGCCTTCGCTGTCGGCGTCGAACTCGTCCGTGTCGCCGTCCTCGGCGGATTCCGCCGTCTCGCCGTCCTCGCTCTCGGAGCGCTGCTCGTCGCTGTCCTCGTCCTGCTGCTCGCTGCCGTCGGAGGAGTCCTGAGCGTCGGAGTCACCGCCGTCCGCCTGCTGCTCCTCCTCGCTGTCGCCGTCTTCGGCCTCGCCTTCGGACAGTTCCTCGGTCAGCTCGAGCGACTTCAGCATGTCGCGCATCATGCGGCCGAAGGCGGCCTGGTCGTCGGCGACCTTCTCCATGCGCTCGAACGCGGGGCCGGCCTTGTCCTCGATGAACTCGCGCCAGACGTCGACGACGCCCTTCGCCGTCTCGGGCGGCTTCAGCCCGGTCAAGCGTTCGCGAACCAGCAGAGCCAGCGCATCCTCGATCGGCGCTTCCTGGCGGTCCTTCACGTCGGCGTAGCGGCCGTGGGCGTACTGGTCCTCGAGTTTGGCGGTGAGGTTCGAGGCCATCCCCGACATGCGCATGGCGCCAAGGGATTCCACACGGGCGCGCTCGGCGGCCTCGAAGACGGACCGGGCGGGACCGGCGCTCGGGGCCAGGCGGTTGTGCAGCTTCTTGTCATGGCGGGCCGCGGTCAGCGACAGGCTGTCGGCCCAGCCACGAATGACAGCGATCTCCTTCGCCGAAGGTATGCGCGAGGGCTCGGGCAACTGCATGTGGTTGCCGTCGAGTTCCGGCTTGCCGGGGGCGTAGGAGACCTGAAGCTCGGTGTTGCCGGCGATGGCACGCGACGCCAAGCCAAGCACACGCTTGAACGGCTCGGCAGGGGCTTCCTTGTTCTTCTTCGGAGGCTGGGCCATGGCTCTCGATCGCTCTTCCGGTCAGCGCGTCATTCTTTCGGGCGCCCTATACCGGCGCTTCGCCTTCGTCTTCCGGGTAGGGTGTGCCGTCGGCGCGTGTCATGGGGGAATAGGCGCCCCATCCGAGGTGGGCGTAGAGCTGGCGCATGGCGTCGTTGTAGCCGACGGCCTCGCATTCCCACTGCAGCGACAGTCCCTCTTGCGAGGCGTCCGCGCGGGCCCACTCGTTGTCGTCGGGGAAGAAGGAATGCCCCCCTTCCCCGCGCCATAGCTCCCATCGTCGTGAAGCGCCCACTCGCGTTTCGTCCTCAGCTCAGGGCGACGTTGGCCGAACTCTCCGGCAATTCCTCGCCGAAGCAGCGCTGATAGAACTCCGCTACCAGCGGCCGCTCGAGTTCGTCGCACTTGTTGAGGAACGTCATGCGGAAGGCGAAGCCGACCGAGCCGAAGATTTCGGAGTTCTCCGCCCACGTGAGCACGGTTCGCGGGCTCATCACGGTCGACAGGTCGCCGTTGATGAATGCCGACCGCGTCAGGTCGGCGACGCGCACCATGTTGTTCACGACCTTCTTGCGGGCCTCGCTCTTGGCGTAGGACTTCGCCTTCGAGAGGATGATGTTCACCTCCTCGTCGTGCGGCAGGTAGTTCAGCGTCACGACGATCGACCAGCGGTCCATCTGGCCCTGGTTGATCTGCTGCGTGCCGTGATAGAGGCCGGACGTGTCGCCGAGACCGATCGTGTTCGTGGTCGCGAACAGGCGGAAGGCCTTGTGTGGGCGGATCACCTTTGACTGGTCGAGCAGGGTGAGCTTGCCCGACGTCTCGAGGATGCGCTGGATCACGAACATGACGTCCGGGCGGCCGGCGTCGTACTCGTCGAAGCAGAGTGCGACGTTATTCTGGAGCGCCCACGGCAGAATGCCCTCGCGGAACTCGGTGACCTGCTTGCCGTCCTTCAGGACGATGGCGTCCTTTCCGACAAGGTCGATCCGCGAGACGTGGCTGTCGAGGTTCACGCGCACGCACGGCCAGTTGAGCCGGGCCGCCACCTGCTCGATGTGCGTCGACTTGCCGGTGCCGTGGTAGCCCTGAACCATCACGCGACGGTTGTGCTTGAAGCCGGCCAGGATCGCGAGCGTCACCTCCTTGTTGAAGAGGTAGTCGGGATCAAGGTCGGGTACGTGCGAATCCGGTTCGGAGTAGGCCGGCACCTCGAGGTCGGAGTCGATGCCGAAGACCTGCCGCACCGAAACAGTCATGTCTGGCATGCCGGTATCCCCGGCCTGAGCTTGGGCGCGCATTGCGTGATTGGTCCCGATCGTTGTTTCGTTCGCAGGGAGCATGGCACGCGTACCGTGCCTGCGCCAAGTGTGTAGCGGAAAGAGAAGGGAGCGCGGTCAGACCAGACCGGCCTGCTTCAGGTAATTATAGGCCTGGATAATCTCGCGCAACTTGTCTTCGGATGCCCTGTCACCGCCGTTGGCGTCCGGATGGTGGCGCTTCACCAGCTCCTTGAAGCGGGATTTGATGTCGTCCCGACCCGCGGTCTCGGGAAGGTGCAGGGCGTCGAGCGCGCGACGCTCCAGCGCGCGGAGGGGGCGACGCGCCTCAGGTGCCGC
>JBGSJD010000359.1:0-2928 GCA_041742195.1 Hyphomicrobiaceae bacterium | reverse complement strand
GCCGTCGCCAAGCTGGGGCTCGGCCACGTGGTCATCACCTCCGTCGACCGCGACGACCTCGCGGATGGCGGCGCCGCTCATTTCGCGGCCGTCATCGGCGCCATCCGCCGCGCCGCCCCGACGACCACCATCGAGATCCTGACCCCGGATTTCCTGCGCAAGGACGGCGCCCTCGAGACGGTGATCGCAGCCCGCCCCGACGTCTTCAACCACAACCTCGAGACCGTGCCCGCGCTCTATCTGCGCATCAGGCCGGGCGCCCGCTATTTCCACTCGCTCCGCCTTCTGCAGCGCGCCAAGGAACTCGATCCGACCGTCTTCACCAAGTCCGGGATCATGGTGGGGCTGGGCGAGACTCGCGACGAGGTGCTGCAGCTGATGGACGACTTGCGCTCGGCCGACGTCGATTTCCTGACCATCGGGCAGTACCTGCAACCGACGCGCAAGCACGCCGAGGTGAAGGCCTTCGTCACGCCCGATGAGTTCAAGGCCTACGAACGGGTGGCGCTCGCCAAGGGTTTTCTGCTCGTCTCGGCCACGCCTCTGACGCGATCGAGCTATCACGCCGACGCGGATTTCGCCCGCCTGAAGGCGGCCCGTGCAGCCCGCGGGCGCTGACACGCGCTGTCCGCAGCGGATTCTGGTGATCGGCCCGAGTGGGGCGGGGAAGTCATGGCTCTCGAGCCGCATCGGCGAACGGCTGGGCCTGCCCGTTGTCCATCTCGATCGGGAATACTGGGGTCCAGGCTGGACGGCACCCGACCCGGCCGCCTGGCGGGCCCACGTCGCCCGGCTCGCAGCGGGGAATGACTGGGTGATGGACGGAGGTTACACGTCGTCGATGGATCTGCGCCTCCCGAGAGCGCAGCTGGTCATCTGCCTGGATCTGCCGCGCCACATCTACTTCCCGCAGGCACTTGCCAGAACGGCGCGCTTTTACGGGCGCGTGCGACCCGATATGGGGCCGGGCAATCCTGAGCGCTTCGACCTCACGTTCTTTCGCGACTGGGTCTGGGCCTATCCGGCTCGGCGCGCGCAAGACAGCAAGTTGATGGCGAGCCTGCCGGGCAGCACGCGGGGACTTACCCTCCACACGCGTCGCCAGATGCGCCAATTGGTGGCAGGCCTGCCGGACTCCCTCACGCATGATTCCGTGTCTAAGTAGCTGGTATGCCGAGCTTCGAGACCACCCGCCGCCTCCCCTACACCCCCGCGCAGATGTTCGACCTCGTGTCCGACATCGAGAATTATCCGCGCTTTTTCCCGATGTGCGAAGGCATGCGCATCCGGACACGCCAGTCGTCGGGGGATCGCGAGATCCTCGTGGCGGCGATGGACATCGGCTACAAGGCGATCCGCGAAACGATCACCACGCGCGTCACGCTCGACCGTCCGGCCATGAAGGTAGATGTCGCTTTCGTGGACGGCCCCTTCAGCCGGCTCGAGAATCGCTGGCAGTTCGTCGAGGCTCCCGATGGCGCCACGACCGTGCGCTTCTTCATCGCCTACGAGTTCAAGTCGTTTGTTCTGCAGATGCTGGTCGGCGCGTTGTTCGATACCGCCTTCCGCCGCTGCGTGTCCGCCTTCGAGGAGCGCGCCCGTCAGGTCTACGGTGAGGCCCGCGGTGGGCGGCTCGGCGTCCCCGCGAGCTGAACCGGCTTCGGCACCTCAGGTCTTCGGCCTTTTCGGCACGACGAAGTCACGGATCGGTCCGCCAGGTACTGCGGCAAACGTGAAGTGCCACCACTCGCGCGCATAGCTGCGAAAGCCCCTCCGGCGCATCGCGTCGACCAGCATGTGCCGGGCGTCGCGCTGGAGGCTCGTCGTGCCGCCGGCCTCCACGTGGCTCGACGGGTCGAAACAATCGAAGCCGGTGCCCATGTCGACCGTGCCGTCGGGCGGCGCTCCGCAATGGCTGTCGGCGACGACGGCAGCCGGGCTTGCGGATGTCGCAATCAACGTCAGGTCGACGGCCATGCCTGTCGAGTGGCTGGATGCACTCGCGATATAGCCGGCGCTCACCAGCCGCTGCCGCGGAACCCTCGGATGATAGCGGCTCGTCTCTCCGGCACTGTCGGGCGGGCTCCGGGCCCAGGCCATGAACGCGGCCGTGGCGCGGGCTGGCCGGTAACAATCGTAGACCTTGAGGCCGAGGCCGCGGCGTCCCAGGTCCTCTTGCACGCGCGCCAGGGCGGTGGCGGCGCCCGTGGTCAGAACGCACTCCCCCGACACATACCCCTCGACCTTCGCCCCGGTGAAATTCTGCGCCCCGGCGTACCGCAAGTCCTGAACAATGTCCGGAGCCACGTCGGCAAGGAACACGAAGCCCTCGGGGAGAGACGCTTTGCTGCCGGCCGTCGCGGACCAGGATATGGCACCCGCAGCCAGGGCCACCGCCACTCCCGCCGTCCACCGTGATGCCCACCGCATTCTGGCTCAATCGATCTGGAGTTCGAAGATCGCCGTGTCGACGTACTTCGTGCCGCGATAGACCTCGGCAATCCGCAGTCGCACCCACTCGGCCTCGACCCCTGCCGGAAATCGAATGCTCTGGCGCTGCCGGTTGTCGGGCAGCGTGAGCGACCTCGTCTCGCCATTCGAGAAGTCGAGATCCAGCCGGCGGACGCGCGAATTCTTCGCGAAGATGTCGGCATTCTTCGCATAGCCGTTGATGAGCGTGAGGCCCGTGACGGTCCGGCGACCTGCAAGTTTGATCACGATCGTTGCGCCGACGCCCGTTCCCGAGCTGCCGTGCACCCAGGCCGTCGCGGGATCGCCGTCGTGGAGGTTCTTCGGGCCGTAGCTGTTGCCGAACTGCGGCGCCAGGACCGAGCTGACACAATAGAGGTGACCGTCGGGGCCCGGCCGGGTCGCGCATTGCCCCCCCTGCGGCGGCGGAGCGTGACCAGCGACGACGGCCGGCCGTTG
>JBGSJD010000358.1:0-3062 GCA_041742195.1 Hyphomicrobiaceae bacterium | reverse complement strand
GGCGGCGGCGCGCGCGCCGGCCGCGGTCCGTCCGGATTTCAGTGCGACGACCATCACGTTGTTCTTGTGCGCGATCTCGGCGAGGTCGGCGAGCTTGTCGGCGTGCGGCATGCCCTCGAGATAGAGGAGCAGGAGTTTCATGTCGGGGTCGGCGGCGGCCGCGCACGCCATCTCCAGCACCGAGACGTCGGCGTCGTTGCCGGTGGCCAGAGAATAGCGCACGCCGAGCCCTTTCTCGGCGAGCAGCCCGATGGGGATCGAACTCATGGCGCCCGACTGGCTGACGACCGCAATCGGCCCGTCCATGCACTTGAGCGTCGTGAACATGGTCGAGAAGCTGGCGACGCACCCGTTGGCGAAATTGGCGAGGCCCTGCGTGTTCGGCCCCACCATGCGCATCCCGGCGGCGCGGGCGGCGTCGACCATGCGCTTTTGCTTCACCGCGCCTTCCGGATCGGAGGTCTCGCCGAAGCCCGACGTGATGCAGATGAGGCCCTTCACGCCGACACGCGCGGCGTCCTCGACGGCCGTCACGGCCTGGTCGCCCGCGACGACGCACACAGCGAGTTCCGGCACTTCCGGCAGATCGTGGAGGCTCTTGTAGCTCTTGAGGCCCTGCACCTCGGGCCGCCCCGGATTGATCGGATAGACGGGCCCCTTGAAGCCATAGCGCTGCAGATAGTGCAGCGGCCGCCCGCCGACCTTGTTGGGGTCCTGGCTCGCGCCGAGAATGGCGACGGAACGGGGCGTGAGAAACGGCTTCAAGCTCTCGATGGTCATGGGGGCACTCACCGGCAGGGGATCGTTCGCCCAAGTCTTGACGCTCTCGTGACACGGGTCCACTGGAAACTGCGCGGACGCTTGTGGGCATCCGGAGCGCCACGAAGAACGCGCGGATGCGTCCGTGCGGAGCATGGCTCCGCCATGATGTGGGCATCCGAAGCGCGACTAAGAACACGCGGATGCGTCCGTGCGGAGCATGGCTCCGCCATGACGTGGGCATCCGAAGCGCCCGCCTGAACTTTCCCACCCGCAGCCCTCTCGATTTGCATCCCCGGCCAAGGCGCGATAGCGCCGCGAGCCGGGGTCCCTAGGGCCGCGTCCGAGCCCCCGCGTGGGCCATGCGTCCCGGGGTCCCCGCGGAGTCCGCCGGCCCGCGCTCCGCCCGGGACCGCAGGATGTGGGAGTGATGGGCATCTGGAGCGCCATGACGGACTTGCGGGTATGAGTCGAGTCACTCAAGGGCGCAGGGCTCAACTCCGGACGGGCTCACGTGCGGTGTCGTCGACCGCAAGTCGCCCATCGCGCAAATGGAAAATCCGGTCGAAGCGGTCGAAGATCTTCTCGTCGTGGGTGACGGCGATGATCGCGGCCTGCTGTTCGACGGCCACCTTGCGCAGGAGGTCCATGACGATGCCGGCCCGCTTGGAATCGAGGGCTGCCGTCGGCTCGTCGGCGAGGATGATCCGCGGCCGGTTGGCGAGCGCCCGTGCGATCGCGACGCGCTGTGCCTCGCCGCCTGACAGCTTCGCCGGCATGGCGTTCCGCCGATGTCCGACTTCGAGGTAGTCGAGGAGTTCGAGCGCGCGGATTCGCGCCGTGTCGGCATCGGCGCCAGCCAGCTGGAGAACGAGCGCCACATTGTCGGTCGCGTCGAGAAACGGGATGAGGTTGTGGAACTGGAAGATGAAGCCGATCTTGTCCAGCCGCAGCTTGCGCAGGTTCGGGCGCAGCCATCGACCGTTCTCCAAGACGAGTTCGCCATCGAGTTCCATGGAGCCGCTGGAAGGATCGAGGATGCAGCCGATGACATTCAGGAGCGTCGTCTTGCCGGAGCCCGAAGGGCCGAGCAGCGCGACGACTTCGCCCGGATGGATGTCGATCGAAACGTCGCGCAGCGCATCCACGCGGGCTTCGCCCTCGCCGAAGTGCTTCGAGACGCGATCCACGCGAACGAGTGGTGGCTGATTTTGCGTTCCGCTCATCTCAGCCTCCGAGGGCCGTTGCCGGGTCGACCTTGAGGGCGGCGCGAACGCCGAGCCCGCTCGAAACGAGACACACCACGAAAACGATGAGACCGAGCACCATCACGTTGTCGGCTTCGAGCACGACGCGGCGTGGGAAATAGTCCTTGATGTTGACGATCAGGAGCGCGCCGATCGCGAAGCCGATGAATCCGAGCGCAAGGGCTTGCTGCACGATCATCGCGACGATGGTCCTGTCGGCGGCGCCGATCAGCTTCAGCGTGGCGATCTGCTTCAGCTTCTCCATCGTCATCGTGTAGATGATGAGCGCGATGATCACCGCGGACACGATGAGCAGGAGCGAGGTGAAGAGCCCGATCTGGCGTCGCGCGCGGTCGACGAGCGAACGCGTCAGGATCAGTTCCTGCGCCTCCTGCGTGATGGCCGCCAGATGCTTCCATCTCTGGATCGACGACGCCACGGCATCGGCGGACGCATCCGGCTGCAACCGGGCGACAACCGCGTTGACCGTGTCACGGCTCGCTCCGCCAACCCCTCGCGCCACCTGGACCCGCGCTGCCGCCGGCGCCAGATCGAATTGGAGCTTCTGCGCATCGAGCAGCGTCATGAACACCGCCGGATCGCCGCCGGATGCCACCTGATGGCGGGTGTGGCCGACGACCTCGAACGTACTGCGCCCAAGCCTGATGCGGGCGCCGAGCGCGAGACCAGTCGAACGGTCGGCGACGAGTTCGTAGTGGCTGCGGCCGATGTGCCGCCCCTCGACAATTTCGGGTGGCCCGCCGGGACGTCCCTGCTCGAAGCCGATGACATAGAGACGAAGCTTGCCGCCGCCATGCTCGGCCTCGACGGTCTGATACGTAATGCTGCCCGCAGACGCCACGCCGGCGATGCGGGCAATGGCCTCGCGCGTGTCGCCCGGGATCCGCGACGCCTCGGCGAACGGCCCGCGCATTTTGACCATCGGCCCAGGGATTTTGACCCTGGCCTTGGCCTGTCAGCCCCTGCCCGCCACCGATGACAGCAGCGCCATGGATAAAATCGCCTTTGACCTGAGCGGGTTAGATGAGAACGGTC
>JBGSJD010000357.1:0-9870 GCA_041742195.1 Hyphomicrobiaceae bacterium | reverse complement strand
GCCCGAGCGGGTGACGAACGCCGTCTGGCCTTCGAGGGTGGCGAACGCGCCGGTCATGAAGGCGAGGCCGTCGATACCCGGGATGTGGCGCGCGAGAACCGTGGCCGCGGCCGGTCCCTGCAGAGCGAGAAGCGCGCGGTTGTCGGTCACGAAGAGCTGTACGTCTGCCGGCAGGTGGGCGCGGATGTGGGCGTAGTCGGCCTCCTTGCAGGCGGCATTGACGACCAGAATGAGATTGCCGTTGCCGACGGGCTCGGGCGAGCGCGTCACCATCAGGTCGTCGAGGATGCCGCCGTCGGGCGCGAGGAGCTGCGTGTAGCGCTGCTGACCGGGCGCCAGGGCCTGGATATCGGCCGGGACGAGCGTCTCGAGGGCGGCGGCAACGGTCGCGTGGTCGGGGCCCTGAAGGAAGCAGATGCCCATGTGGGCGACGTCGAAGAGGCCCGCACTCGCGCGCGTCCAGAGGTGTTCCTTCAGGACGCCCAAGGGATACTGGACCGGCATCTCGTAGCCCGCGAACGGGACGATCCGGGCGCCGGCTGCGGCGTGACTCGCATAGAGCGGGGTGCGCTTCAGAGGCGCAGAGGTTCCAGGGTCGGACATCGGACGTCCCGCGACGGCTCCACGGTCGCGCGCCTCATTGCGCACGAGCGGAAGCCCCCTCTGTCACGGAACCTGAGAGATTTGAGCAACCGATCCCACTGGCGCGGGACCGGCGACCTTACCCCTTCGGTGAGACGCATCGCGAGGATGCGCCTGCTTTCCAGAGTGCCATCGGCCGGCGGTCCTTCTGCCTGAGAGTTTCCGGGGCGGTTGCTCCTTCGGCGCCGGGCCGCGTCCGGGTGAGCCCCGGCCGTTCCCGATCTCTTCCGCCAGCCTGTAACGGCGGAGATGGCACCATAAATCGCAGCCGCGGCAAGTCAATCCGAGGACGGGGGAAAAGGTGAGGAGAAAGCGGGCAGCACGCGCCGGGTTTCGGGCAGGCCGCCGGTTGCACGGGCACCTTGCCGGTGAGCGACGATTCCGTCTGGCAGGTTTCGCAAACCTGTTCCATGATCAGGCGCCGCCACCATGACCGGTTCGCGGCACGTCCATTCACGCTCCCACACCATGGGCACCCAAGGGTCAAACGGACCCGGCGCGCCCGAGGACGGGAGCACGACATAACCGCAACGGGAAGAGAGCGCATGTCTGGCACCGAGACGAAGAACAAATGGATCGGCAAGAGCACGATCCGCCCGGATGGCGAGGACAAGGTCACCGGCCGGGCGCAATACGCCGCCGACTTCAAGATGCCCGGCCAGATCTATGGCAAGGTGCTGAGGAGCCCGCATCCGCACGCGCGCATCCTCTCGATCGACACCTCGGCGGCGGCAGCGCTGCCGGGCGTGAAGGCCGTCGTCACGGCCAAGGACTTCGTGGACTTCCCGGTCGACAAGGCAGTGCCGCTCGGCATCCAGGACATGCGCTGGATGGTGCGCAACGTGCTGGCGAAGGAAAAGGTGCTGTTCATCGGGCATCCGGTGGCCGCCGTCGCGGCGACCTCGCCGTCGATCGCCCGAGAGGCGCTGCACCTGATCAAGGTCGATTATGAGGTGCTGCCGTGGGCCATCGAGATCGACGATGCGCTGAAGCCCGACGCGCCGATCCTGCACGACTGGAACAAGTTCGACGGCAAGCCGTCCAACATCACCGGCAAGCTCGAGCACAAGCTGGGTGACGTCGAAGCCGGCTTCAAGCAGGCCGACATCATCGTCGAGAAGAGCTTCTCCACGCGGCCGATCCACCAGGGCTACATCGAGCCGCACGCCTGCGTCGTCAGCTGCGGCCAGGACGGGCACACCGTCATCTGGTCGTCGAGTCAGGGCCAGTTCATGGTGCGCGCCATGTGCGCGTTCATCAACGGCGTCGACCAGAGTCAGATCCGCGCCATCCCGGCCGAAATCGGCGGCGGCTTCGGGGGCAAGACGATCGTCTATCTCGAGCCGGTGGCGATGGCCCTGTCGCGGAAGTCGGGCCGGCCGGTCAAGATCACCATGACGCGCGAGGAGGTGTTCCACGCCTCGGGGCCGACGTCGGGATCGAAGAGCAAGGTCAAGATCGGCGTCACCAAGGACGGCAAGATCGTCGCGGCTCAGGGCGAGTTCTACCTGCAGGCCGGCGCCTTCCCGGGCTCGCCGATCCGCGGCGCGGCGGGCTGCGCCTTTGCACCCTACGACATCGCGAACGTGCACTCGGTCGGCTACGACGTCGTGTCGAACCGCTCGAAGGTGGCCGCCTATCGCGGTCCCGGCGCACCGATCGGCGCGCATGCGGCGGAACTCGTCCTCGACGAGATCGCCCGCAAGCTGAAGATGGATCCGCTCGAGTTCCGCCTCAAGAACGCCGCCCGGCAGGGCACGAAGGCCGCCTATGGCCCGGTGTTCACGGTGATGGGCTACGAGCAGACGATCAAGGCGGCGATGGAGCATCCGCATTACAAAGCGCCGCTCGGACCGAACCAGGGACGCGGCGTCGCGTCGGGCTTCTGGTTCAACGCCGGCGGCGAGTCGAGCGCGCAGGTCAACGTCACCGAGGACGGTAACGTCGTGGTGGTGACCGGGCATCCGGACATCGGCGGATCGCGGGCCTCGACGGCGAACATCGCGGCCGAACTGCTCGGCATCGACTACAAGCGGATCTCGGTGCTGATCGGCGATACGAGCGTCATCGGCTTCTCGAACCTGACGGGCGGCAGCCGCGTCACGTTCGCCTCGGCCATGGTCGTCACCCAGTCGGCGCAGACGGTGATCAAGCAGCTGCGTGAGCGGGCCGCCAAGATCTGGAAGATCGATCCCGAGGCGGTGATCTGGGAGAACGGCGAGGCGCGGCCGGCCGGCGAAAACGCGGGCAAGTTCCCGCCGCTGTCGCTGAAGGAGATCGCAGCGCAGGCGCCGAACACGGGTGGGCCGATCGGTGCGGGCGTGCAACTCAACACCACCGGCGCCGAAGGCGGCTTTGCAACGCACATCTGCGACGTCGAGGTCGACCCCGAGACCGGCAAGGTGACGGTGCTGCGCTACACGTCGGTGCAGGACGTCGGGCGGGCGATCCACCCGGCCTATGTCGAGGGCCAGATGCAGGGCGGCGCGGTGCAGGGCATCGGCTGGGCGCTCAACGAAGAGTACATCTACGACAAGAACGGCAAGCTCGAGAACCCGGGCTTCCTCGACTACCGCATGCCTGTCGCCTCGGACCTGCCGATGATCGACAACGTGCTGCTCGAGATCCCGAACCCGAAGCATCCGCAGGGCGTGCGCGGCGTCGGCGAGGTGCCGCTCGTGGCGTCGGTGCCGGCGGTCGCGAACGCGGTCAACAATGCGCTCGGCCTCGACATCACGAGCCTGCCGATGTCGCCGCCGAAGATCCAGAAGGCGGTCAAGAGCAAGGCCAAGTCCGCCGCCTGACGCGGTAGAAACGGCGGGCGCCGGCAGAGATGCCGGCGCCCGTTTTCTTTTCGTGGCTGGGTTCGTCGGCAGCGGCAGGCGCAATTGCGTCACAGCCTCGGGCTAGAGCATCACGACACACCTTGCGCTCGACCGGCCGGAGACCGCCGCATGACCCGCTCGATCCTGAGGCGGACCCTGGTCTGGACCTACGTCCTGCTGGCGCTCGTGCTCGCCGTCTCCCTCGCGACGAAGCTCGCCGGTCACGTGCCGGGCGTTTCCGGGACGTGGATGGAGACGGTCGCCAAGGACATCTACGACTACCTGAAGGACATGGCGCTGGTGCTCGTCACGGTGGTGGCGACGATGCTCGCCGGCATCTACCAGCGCCGCCAGAACTTCATCGCAGCGCTGAAGGAAGAATGGCGCGACATCGTCAAGGCGAAGTCGGCCTTGTTCGCCTACACGCAGCTCGAGACGCCGACGCGTGAGGACTATCTGCGAGCCTTCCTGACGCTCTCCGAGACCATCGACAACATGCGGACAGTCTATGCGAACGTCGGCGAGACCAACGCCCTGATCGGCATCTATCCGTTCGCGCCACTGCATGACATGCGACGGGCGTTGCAGACGCTCGATCCGGCGAAGGCGGAGACGATCGCGGCCGCCGATCGCAAGCTCGCGCGGGATGCGATCCTGCAGTCGTTCTATGCGATCCGGGAGTCGTTTCTCGAGGAACTCGATCTCGAGCCGCCGGACCGTGCGATCCTCGCCTGGGGCGGGCGACGCCACAAGAAGACCGGTGCGCCGGACGAGGCCCGGCGCAATCAGGAGGCGGAGCGCGCGCGCACCAACGCCGCGACTCCGCCGGATCCGGACATCGATGCCTTTCTGAAGCGGCTCTACGACAAGGAACACACGACGGAGAAGCCATGGCGTGTGTTCGCGAACGGCGTCGCCGGCGGCGAACAGCGGCCGGGACTACCCAGCCCCACCAAGCCGCCGACGTCCGAGCCGCTCACCTGATCTGCGGCCAGTGCGGCGACCTCAGGTCCAGAGCGCGCGTGGGCCGAAGAAGGCCACGTCCTTGATGCGGCGGACGGCGCCCTGCACGACGTTGGCGCGGTTGTCCGAGCAGTAGGTCATCGAGATCACGAGGCGACGCTCGCCCTCGATGATCGGCGTCACCTTGTGATTGACGCGGGCGCCTTCGAACACGATCAGCGTGTTGGGCGGCGTCGCGACGTCGGTCTCGGTCGTGCCGATCTTGGCCTTCAACGTCGCGTGGCTGAGGCCGCCGCCGGCCGTGCCTTCATTGATGATCGGCAGCAAAACGGTGAAGTGCCGGCCGCGATAGAAGTTGTGGTCGTAGTGCCAGCCGATGTGATCACCCGGCTTCTCGTAGAAGAGCACCGAGAGCGAACTCTGGTCGTAGATCGGCGTCGGGCGCACCTCCATGCCGACGATGCGCGAGATGAGGTCGCACATCTCCCGGGACTGATAGAGGGCGACGATCGACGGCGCCGTCTCGAAGAGCGTCTCGTAGGCGACGGTGCCGCCCTTCTTGTGGGTCGGGATGTAGCTCCGCTCGGGCTGGACGAGTTGCAGGGCCTCGCGCCGCAGGATGTCGATCGTGGCGGCGGGCAAGGCCTCGGTCAGGCGCGTCAGGCGCGCCTCGAACGATGGAACAGGCCGCTGCAGCAGGCCGCCCACGTCGACACGCACCGAACCGCGTATGGCGTCGAGGCGCTGCTCGAGGGCTTCATAGAGGGCGCCACGGCGCCACCGCGCGTAGGCGAGGCCGCCGATCCCGGCTGCTGCGATCACGAGGAGGGCTTCGGTCAACATGGCTGTTGCTCTCGGGTGATGGCTGATTCAGTCCTGTCGGGATGCGCGTTATCCACCAGTCATGTGACGGTTCTGATGCGACGGCGAACGGGTCGGGACGGGCGATCCCACGGGAAGCGTCGGCGCTCGCTCGCGGCGCGGGGCCTGAGACTGGCGATCGGCCGATCGCGGTTCCCGGGCTGCTGCTGCTGGACGCGGGCGTAGAGTTCGTCGGTGAGCGCGCGGCGGTCCGAGGGGCTTTCCAGGGCGGCGAAGGGCACCGGCCGACCGACGTGGACCGCAAGCCGTGCGTCCACCGAGCGGCGAAACTCCGAGACGAGCAGGGCGAGGCGCAAGGTCAGACTGACCTGGCTCGCCATCTGGAAGAGCGTACTGTTGCGCCCCTCGACGAACACGGGAACGACGGTGGCGCGGCTCGCCTGGACGAGGCGCGCGGCGAAGGTCTTCCAGGGTAGTTCCTCGACGCGGCCGAACAGGCGCTCGGAGGTCGCGACGCCGCCGGCCGGAAAGATCACGAGGGTCACGCCCTCGGCGAGCAGACGGCGCGCTTCCGCGCGCGTGCGCAGATTGGTCTCCACGGCCTCCGGTGTCTCGTCGAAGTCGATCGGGAGGACGATGTCGCGGACCTCGGGAACGGACAGGAAGTCCTTGTTGACGAGGATGCGATAGGGCCGCCCCAAGGCCTCGGCGAGGACGGTCAATGCGATTCCGTCTGCGATACCGAAGGGATGGTTCGCGATCATGACGACGGGCTCGGCGGGCGTGAGGGTCGGCGGCCAGTGGCCTTCGATGTCGAGGCGGGTGCCGATGAGGCCCAGCATGTCGCTCATCATGCGTGGGCTCTTCCCAGCCACCGTCGTGCGCCAGTCGGTGTAGATCGGCAGCAGGCGACGGCGCCCGGAGGCATTCTCCACAGCGCGGATTAAAGCCCGCTTCCAAGGTGGATGCAGGCGGGAGGCGTAGCTCAAGTGGTCGGTCGTCATGGAGCGACAGCCAGAGCGGGGTTGATCACCGATAATTTACTACGGCCTCCCGCATATGGGAATTCCGGCCCGCGGTGTCCAGTGGGGTGCGTGCGAGGTTCAGGCGCGCGGGCGCGAGGTGTAGATCGGCTCGCTGCGGGTGGCGGCCTGGCGACGGGCCGGCGCAAGCGTGCTCTCCAACGCGGCGTAGGCGGCGTTGACGCGGCGGGCCATCACGGACAGGTACTCGACGACCTCGGCCGGCAGGTCGGCCGATGCATAGCGGTCCGGGTGATAGAGCTTGGACAGGCGGTGCCAGGCCGACTTCACCTCGTCCAGCGTCGCCGAGGCCGTTACGCCGAGGATCGAATGCGGATCGAACTCGGCGGTCGCCGAGAGGCGCTGGCCGAGGCTTTCGTGACGCGGGGCGTTGACGAGGCGGATGGCGCGGAGCGACGACTTAGCGACGAAGGCCCGCTCGCCGCCCCAGGGCTCGAACTCGAGGAACGCGGCCGGGCTGTTCAGCACCTCGGCCAGCGTGCGACCCTGAGCAATCAGCAACTTGCCGGAGCTGCGATCGCCCTCCTCGGTGGTGATCTCCACCGCGATCCCCGACTGGTCGACGTTGTCGATCCGATTGCGCTCGAACATGGCTCTCTTCACCGATGACTGTGCCGGAACGGGACAACCGTTCATTCCGACAAGCCACTCGCAAGAAGCCTGCCGAGAGAGCTGCCAGCCCTTCGGCGCGCCGTCGGGCCGGGCTTCGGGCACGGCCTTGGCGACTGATTCCGGCCGCCGAGCTAGCGGCGCTTCCTCAGATGTGCTAGGTCGCGACAGCTTTCATGATGCGCTGCACAAACGCGCGCGCCCCGTCTCGACGACGGGGAACGGTCCGGGACGCCCCAATGAACATGCGAAACATCGCGATCATCGCCCACGTCGACCATGGCAAAACGACGCTGGTCGACGCCCTCCTCAAGCAATCGGGCGCGTTCCGCGAGAACCAGAAGGTCGAGAGCCAGGCGATGGACTCGAACGACCTCGAGCGCGAGCGCGGCATCACGATCCTCGCCAAGTGCACGTCGATCCTGTGGCACGACACGCGTATCAACATCGTCGACACACCGGGCCACGCCGACTTCGGCGGCGAGGTGGAGCGCATCCTGAACATGGTCGACGGCGTCGTGGTGCTTGTCGACGCCTCGGAAGGTCCGCTGCCGCAGACCAAGTTCGTCGTCTCCAAGGCGCTCAAGCAGGGCATGCGGCCGATCGTTGCGATCAACAAGATCGACCGGCCGGACGAGCGTCACGACGCGGTTCTGAACGAGATCTTCGATCTCTTCGCCTCACTCGACGCAACCGACGAGCAGCTCGATTTCCCGGTCGTCTACGGCTCGGGCCGCGACGGCTGGATGGCCGACGATCCGAAGGGTCCGAAGGGCGATCTGACGCCGCTCTTCGAGCTCATCGTGCGGCACGTTCCCTCGCCGACCGTGGATCCCGGTCCGTTCACGATGCTCGCGACCACGCTCGAGGCCGATCCGTTCCTCGGCCGTATTCTCACGGGCCGCATCCGGTCGGGCAGCCTGAAGCCCAACCAGCAGATCAAGGCACTGAGCCGCGACGGCAAGCTGATCGAGACGACGCGCGTGACCAAGGTGCTCGCGTTCCGCGGTCTCGAGCGCACGTCGGTCGACCTCGCCGAGGCGGGCGACATCGTGGCGATCGCCGGCGTCACGGAAGCGACCGTCGCCGACACGCTCTGCGATCCGGCCGTCGATACGCCGCTCTACGCGCAGCCGATCGATCCGCCGACGCTCGCGATGAATTTCCGCATCAACGACGGACCGTTCGCCGGACAGGAAGGCGACAAGGTGCAGAGCCGCGTGATCCGCGAGCGCCTCATGAAGGAGGCCGAGCGCAACGTCGCCATCCGCATCACCGAATCGAGCGACAGGGACGCCTTCGATGTCGCCGGCCGCGGCGAGTTGCAGCTCGCCATCCTGATCGAGAACATGCGCCGGGAAGGGTTCGAGCTGACCGTCTCGCGCCCGCGCGTGGTCTACAAGACCGATGAGGCGACGGGCCTGCGGCTCGAGCCGGTCGAGGAGGTGATCATCGATGTCGATGAGCAACACTCCGGTGTGATCGTACAGAAACTGTCCGAGCGACGCGGCGATCTCATCGAGATGCGCCCCTCGGGCGGCGGCCGGCAGCGGCTCGTGTTCATCGTGCCGACGCGAGGCCTGCTCGGCTACCAGAGCGAGCTGCTCTCCGATACGCGCGGCACGGCGGTGATGAACCGGCTGTTCCACGAGTACGTGCCCCACAAGGGCGAGATCCCGTCCCGGCGCACGGGCGCGCTCATCTCGAACGGCGAGGGCGAGGCGGTGGCCTATGCCTTGTGGAACCTCGAGGAGCGCGGGCCGATGATGATCGACCCGCAAACCCGCGTCTATCAGGGCATGATCGTCGGCGAGCACTCGCGTGGCAACGACCTCGAGGTCAACGTCCTCAAGGGCAAGAAGCTCACCAACGTGCGCGCCTCCGGCAAGGACGACAACGTGCAGCTCACGCCGCCGATGCGCATGACGCTGGAGCGGGCCATGGCCTACATCACCGACGAGGAGCTGGTCGAGGTGACGCCGAAGTCGATCCGGCTGCGCAAGCTCTATCTAGATCCGAACGAGCGCAAGCGCTTCGAAAAGCAGCGGTCGGCCGGCGCGGCGTAAGCTGCGCTTTAGGCTCTACCCACTTGCGGCGTAAGCCGCGCCTGGGCTCCGCCGAATTGCGGCGTAGGCCGCGTCTGGTCGCCGGTCAGTCGTAGAAGACCTGCCGGCTGCCGCGCAGTTCGTACCACCGGTCGAACTCGGCAAGCGGCAGCGGCCGGCTCATGAAATAGCCCTGCCCCGCATCGCAATCCCATCCGCATAGCAGGCGGAAGGCCTCGCGCGTCTCGATGCCTTCGGCGACCACCTCGTAGTCGAGGGCGTGAGCGAGCTGGATGATCGAGCGGACCAGCACCTGCTTGCGCCGATCGGTCTCCAGCGCGCGCAGCAAGGACCTGTCGATCTTCAGGATCTGGGCCGGCAAGGTGCCGAGCGTGCCCATGTTCGAGTATCCGCTGCCGAAATCGTCGATCGCGATGGCGAAGCCGAGCCGCTTCAGCCGCGACATCTGCTCCAGCATCAGGTCGGCGTTCGAGGCCAATGCGCCCTCGGTGAATTCGAGCTCCAGCATGCCCGGATCGACGTCGTGGCGGTTGGTTTCCGCCGCAACGAAGTCGACGAAATGCGGCTCCTCGAGGTTTCGTGGCGAGACGTTGACCGACAGGCGCAGGCTGCTCCCGTTGTCCTGCCAGCGCGATGCCACCTTTAGGCTGTTGGTCACCACCCACCGGGTCAGCGATCCGATCAGGGCCGTGGACTCCGCAAGCGGCACGAACTCGCAGGGCGGAACGGCGCCGAACTCCGGATGCGTCCAGCGGATCAGCGCTTCGGCGCCCGTGCAGACGCCTTCCTGCATGGCGATGCGCGGCTGGAATTGCAGCCCGATCTGCCCTTCGCCACGCAAGGCGCCGGGCAGGTCCGAAAGCAGGCGGAAGGCCCGCAACTGCGCCTCGTCCGATCCAC
>JBGSJD010000356.1:0-2952 GCA_041742195.1 Hyphomicrobiaceae bacterium | reverse complement strand
GCTCTCTTCGCCATGGCCGGAGCGCTTCTGCAGGCGGCAGCGCTCCTGGCGCTCGGGTATGGCGGCTGGCTGGACGCCACGACGGCGGCAGCCGCCGCGTGGCTCATGGCAGCGGTGAACTATCTGCCGCTTTTGGTCCGTCGCAGCGGCAAGCGGACCGTCTGAGCAGCGAGAACCGCGTTACGGCTTGGTGCCCGACACATAGTACCCGAGCGGGTTCTCGTGGACACCGAGCCCCTTGATGTAGATGTCGCCCCACAGCGGCAGCTTGCGCATGAAGCGCAGCCTCGTGAACTCGAGGAACGAGAACGCCGTCGTCATCCGCCCCCACATCATCGGTTCGATGCGCGAATTGGCAGGCGGAATCCCGTAGCGATCGAGCGTCGTCTCCCACCAGAATGATGTGTGCCGGTGGAAATCCGACGGCGAGGCGTGCACCCGATAGATGAACGGCACGATGATGTGGATCGTGCCGCCGGGCTTGAGCACCCGCACCAGTTCCGAGAGCGCGAACTCGTCGCGATAGACGTGCTCCAGCGTGTTGAACGACACGATCGTGTCGTACTGCGCATCCGCGATCGGAAACGGCGTGTTGGCGTCGTGCAGCATCGTCGGCTGCATGTCGGGATCGATATTGAGGCTCTCGTACTGCGTGCTGCCCTTCAGGAGATCGAGATAGCCAGCCTTCGCGCCACCACCGAAATCGAGAACGCGCCCTTTGAGGGGAATGCTCGGCAGGAGTTCGTACTCGAGCGCCCTCAGATACGAATAGCGCGGATTGGCGAACGCGGCGAGGCGCGCCCGCGACGGCGGCCGTGGCAGAACGATCATGAGCGGAGATCCGGATGGCGGAAGATGACCACTACAGCCCCTCGTCCATATAGACAGGGAGCGCCGAAGCGGCAGGAAGACGGGTCGCGAGCAGGAGCGGCTTCGTCGAGCGTCGGCCAGGGATACGATGGAGCGTCCCGAAGCTCGCGCGCAGTGTCCGCGTGACGGCGGCGCAGTCGCACCGGCCGGGATGCAACTCGATCACCAGCGTACCGATCCGGGCGATCTCGCTCTCGCGACCGGCGACCAGCGCCTCTTCCGCCCCTTCGATATCGATCTTGGCGACGTCGATCGCGCCACCGCAATGGCCGAGGATCGTGGACAGAGAAAACGCAGGCGCCGTCTCGTTGCCGCTCGCATCGACACGGCCGGCCGTGCTCGCCGCCCCGCTCTGGAACGTGATGCTCCCGTCCTCGCGCCACGCCGCGCCGTGATGGGTCGTCCAGCGATAACTGCCGTTGCGTGCCTGCGTCTCGGCGAGAATACCGTAGGTCGCGGCAGCCGGCTCGTAGGAGTGGACGATCGCGCCGGGCGCCACTGAAAACGAGAAAAGCGCGAACGTGCCGATGTTCGCGCCGAGGTCGGCGACGACTGGCGCCGGCTTGGCCGTCAGCGCTGGACCGAGCGCCCCGTATTCGTTCTCGATCAGGACTTCCTGCAACGCCGGCCAGTCGCATCCGCGCGCCGTGAGCTTGAACCCCTTCCACGCGAGCTCGACCGGCCGCTCGCGATCCATGAGGAACCGCGACGCATAGCGAAGCGCCATGTCCGGCCGCCGCGTGGCCACGCCCAGCGTTGCCGCCATGGCGATCGTCGATTTGGCGGCGGTGACGGCACGTCGGGCGAAGGTCACGTCGTCGCTCCGTTGCCGATCTCGCGACAGCAGCACGACATCATGCGCGCGCCACGACGATGGCGCGTTGGTCGTTCGGCGTCTCGGGAAGGTCGGTGATCGTATCGACGACCTTGTGTCCGGGCGCGACCGTGGTGTTCATGAAGTCGATGAGCCCCGCGAACGTCGCGCCGAAGACGTCCAGCTCATGGACGTGGCGGACGCCGTGATACTCGGTGTGCTCAAGGACCAGAATGCCGTTCGGCGAGAGGCAGGACACCCACGTCCGGAACGCCTTTTCAGGGTCGAGCGCGTGATCCCACGAGTTCGAATAGACGAGATCCCACGCTCCGGCCCACTCGGGCTTCATGTCGTGGAAATCCCACTCGATCGTATCGGGAAACCGTGACGCGCCATCCCCGATCTCGGTGCCGAGCACCCGCGCACCTGGAAGCGCCGTCTTGAAGAACCGTTGCTCGGCGCCGTTCCGCGTGCCGTGGCACAGCACCGAGCCGACCGGCCCGCGCCGCGCCGCATACCGCGCGATGTGCGCGATGTTCGGCTCCTTCACGAACACGACGTCGATCTTCTTGTTGAAGCCGTCGTTCTGGATTTTCCGGTAGGTCGCGTAATCGATGTCGCCCTGCCGCTTGACCGACGGTTCGACGAGTTCGCGCGCGCGGCCGATGATCTTCTTCAGGCTCTGCTTGATCACAGCATTCCCCCGCCGTGCCGGTGCCCCGTCGCCGAGCCTGATGTCACGAGGACTCGGCGTGCTATGCCTTCTCGTACACCGCCGATGTCGCCTTGACCATGGCTGCGACGCTGTACCGCTCTCGGACGGCTGCCAGTCCCCGGCGCGCAAACTCGGCCCGAAGCGGGCTATCGTCGCGGAGCCGTGCGATGGACTGAGCCAATCCCGCGCCATCCCCGACATCCGAGAGAAGGCCGAGCGCCCCGTCGTCGAGCACCTCGGGAATGGCGCCCCCCCGCGTCGCAGCGATCGGGACGCCACGCACCATGGCCTCGAGCAGCACCAGACCGAGCCCCTCCCATTTCGACGAGAGCGCGAACACGTCGAAGGCGGCCATGAGATCGGCGCCATCCGGCTGCGCGCCGGCGAAATGCACGTCGGCGAGCCCGAGCCGTGCCACGTGCGCCCTGAGCGCCGCCTCCTCCTCGCCCGCACCGACGATCGAGAGATGCGCCCCCGGCACGCGCGCCATGGCCTCGACCAGCGTTCCGAGATCCTTCTGCGGCACGAGACGGCCGACGAAGCCGACGACGAA
>JBGSJD010000355.1:0-3244 GCA_041742195.1 Hyphomicrobiaceae bacterium | reverse complement strand
GCCTCGGAGAAGCCGTCGCGATCGACGGCCAGCGCGCCGCCCGCCGGCAGCTTGTGGCGGTCTGCCGCAGCCAGGATCAGGGAGCCGGACCGGCGCATTTCCTCGTGGAGGAGGCCGACGGCATTCGTCGTCCAGTCGTCGGCGCGGAACGAATTGGAGCAGACGAGTTCGGCGAGGCCGTCCGTCTGGTGGGCGTCGGTGCGCACGTCAGGGCGCATCTCGTGGATGATCACAGGCAAGCCGCGGCGCGCGATCTGCCACGCCGCTTCCGAGCCGGCGAGGCCGCCGCCGATGATGTGGATTGGTTCGGTCATGGCCGTGATTTAGGCCATGTCGCCCCCGAATGCTATTCCCCCGGTCGCCGGCTCCACGCCTCTCAATCCAGGCGATAGACCCGCCGCGCCGTCCCGGCGAAGAGGTCCGCCTTCTCCGAGGCCGAGCAGCCCGATGCGATGCGCTTGAAGGCATTGAACAGCGCCTTGAAGCCGATCCCCATCTTGTCGACGGGGAAGTTGCTCTCGAAGTGGCAGCGGCTCGCCCCGAAATGCTCGATGCACGGCTCGATCCAGGGCCGCCAATACTGCGCCAGCTCCACAGAAGATGGCGGCGCCGCGCTCCGATTGTAGTCGAAGGCCGCGATCCGCATCATCATGCCGCCGAGCTTCATCGAGACGTTCGGGCATCTGGCGATCTCGGGCAGCGTCGCGCGCCAGACCTTCGCCACCTCGTCGAGCTTGCCCGTGTAGGGGCCATAGCCGAGCGGCATGCCGGTGTGGTTCATGACGATGTTGGCCTCGGGAACCGCGCGCGCCAGATCGAGAATGTCCTGGTGCTGCGTGTGGTAGCCGAGCGCGTCCAGCGACAGGCCCATCTTCGAGAGCCGCCGCAGGCCGTCTCGGAAATCTTCGCGATAATAGTGGCCCTTGCCGAAACCCTGGTGGTTGTTGCCGATCACCGGGTCCTCGTGCCAGCCAGCCGAATTCCGCACACCCCGGAACCGACCGCGGCCGGCCTCGACCATCGCCGCCAGCACCGGCTCGACGTGGTTCCCCATCGACAGGTCGGCGTTGCCGACGATGCCTTGCGCGACGCGGGCCTTGCCGGGAAAGCGCCGATCACTCTCGTCGGCGAGCCTTGCGACTGCCTCCACCTCGCCGACGGCTTTCAACTCCTCGGGTCCGTCCGTCCGATAGCTGAAATGGCAGTCGATGAACACGGTGCCCACGACATTGTGGCCGCTGCCGAGGTCGGCGTGCAGTTCCTCGAGCATGTAGCGGCCGCGGCCCGGCGCCTCCCAGACGTGATGGTGGGTGTCGATGATCGGCAGGT
Organism: Hyphomicrobiaceae bacterium; assembly: GCA_041742195.1. Lineage (GTDB taxonomy): Bacteria > Pseudomonadota > Alphaproteobacteria > Rhizobiales > Hyphomicrobiaceae. The sequence goes on along the minus strand of JBGSJD010000355.1, from coordinate 1,915 downwards.
CCGGATCGATCACATCCTCGGCCGGGGCTTTGTCGAGCCAGTCCTGGCGCGGTGGGAAGATGCGGCCGTAGGCGGTGGGCTTGCTGCTGGCGCTCATGGGGTCCTCGGCTTGGGGGGCTCGACTGGCACGGTTCGCGGCGGCGTGATGTTGCCAAGCCTGCCACCCCTCCGGCCATCGGTCCATCCCACCAGCCGGCCGCGGCCGTGGAGAGCACCGCACGGGCGCTTTGGGGCGAATCACTGCTCTGCTAGACGGCCTTGATGGGGACTGACGGGGGCTTCGCGATGCGGCGGCTGTTTGCTTCTATGGTGGTGGCCGCGCTGGCTGCCGGATGTACGCACGAGCGGACGGGCTCCGTCGATCGCCACTTTGCCGACTTCAAGAGCCGCGAGCCGAAGGGCAACACGGTCTACGTGTGCCATGCCTATGGCTGCAAGCTCCAGTCACGATTTCGCTTCACGGACGCCGACGTCGCCGAGATTTCGAAGCTGATGGAGACGACGCGGACCGCCGATACGCCGCACGAGGAGCGGCGCGCGGTTGCGTATGCGATCGGCTGGATGGAGCGGCGGGTCGGCGACGCCATCGGCACCAGCGCCGACCGTCCGGGAATGGATTTTGCCGCCTCCGGCGATCCGACGCAGAACGATTGCGTCGACGAGGCGACAAATACGACGAGCTATCTCCTTGTTCTGGCGCACAACAAGCTGCTGCGGCACCACTCGGTCGGCACGCCGTTCGCCAAGGAGAACCTGCTGCGCGGCATTGCCGGATGGCCGCACTGGACGGCAGTTCTGCGCGAGAGCGCGACGGGGACGCGCTTTGCTGTCGACAGCTGGATCTTCAAGAACGGCGAGAATCCGGCCGTGGTCGAGGCGGACAAATGGTACATCGCCAGCCTCGACGAGCTGCCGCCGCCGACACGCTGAGGGAGATCATCGCCGTGGATCGCCGAGGCCGCGGCAGGCACGCGCGATGGCGTGCCTCTTCGCGTCAGTTTCTCGGCTGCGGATTGACCGCCTTGTCGCGATCGAACTTCTCGGTGGACGTGGGCCTGTTCCACCAGCTGACGTTCACCTCGGGCTTCTTTGCCGGCGCGGAGTAGTCGCCGGTCAGCATCCGGTTCAGATCGCGCTTCACCGTCGCCGTCAGCTCATCGGTGCAGTAGTTCTGCTCGGGCGCGATGCCCTTCGAGACCGACGCCAGGGTGTAGTCGTAGCTCTTTTCCGCCTTGGCCAACTCGGGCTGAGGCGTGCCCTGCTGGGCTTCGTAAGCCAAGTAGCTCTGGCGGAAGTTCGTCGGGTCGAAGACGTAGCCGCACTTCTGGGCCCGTGCCGCCGTGGTGCCGGCCATCAGCGCCCGGTCGGTCGGTGACGCAGCAACAAGGGCGACCGGCGTCGCCTTCTTCTCAGATCCACCAAGCAAAGTGCCGGTTGTCAACGCACTGCCTGACGAGCAGGCCGACAGCGCCAGCGCCAATCCCGTGCACCCCAAACCCATTGCCATCCGTAGCCGTGCGGTCATGGCGCGTGGTGTTCCCCGGTTTCGAACGTTGTGATTCCCCTCATGATCCGTAGCACGCCGCGTCCGAGTCGGGTAGCGCGGGGTGCGGCTTTCCACGCCGCTGGTTGGGTTTCTTGCGAGCATAAGGTGTCGATCGACGTGGTTGCGACGCCGGCTTGTCGTGGCAGGCCTCGGCGTGAGAATGGTGCAGCCCGCGATGCCGGAGGGATGGGGATCATGACAGGGCGCGCCTCGAACGACGACGCCGGCTGCCCACTGCATATCGTCCAGATCGGATGGGACCGGGCACTCCTCACCGGGCAGGCGGACAGCCGCGAGCGGCAGCTTGCCTACGCGCACCGGCTCGCGGCGCTGCGCCCGGGGAGCCGCATGACCGTCATCGTGCTCGGG
>JBGSJD010000354.1:0-9931 GCA_041742195.1 Hyphomicrobiaceae bacterium | reverse complement strand
CACGACGTGCTCGAGGGCTACGAGAGCGCCGTCCGCGAAGGCCCCGTTGGCCGTGACCTGAAGCGCGTCCGCAATGTGAAGCCCTACTGGTCGAAATACGGCACCTTCGCCGGCATCGCGCTCGGCGGCCTCGACATGTGGCTGAACACGATCATCCCGGGTGTGGGCTTCGGCAACACGGCGAAGCACGGCAAGGCCGACCACGCCGCGACAGGCCGGGCCGACCGCTTCAAGCCGATCGCCTACCCGAAGCCCGACGGCGTGCTGACGTTCGACCGTCTGACGAACCTCTCGTTCTCTGCGACCAACCACGAAGAGAACCAGCCGGCGCATCTCAAGGTCGCGGATCTGGCCTTGCAGGCAAAGTCCGAACTCGGCGAGTTCGCTGGCCCGTCCAATCGCTATTGCCCGGCCGGCGTCTACGAGTGGGTCGACGCGGACGGCGGCGGCAAGCGGTTCCAGATCAACGCCCAGAACTGCGTCCACTGCAAGACGTGCGACATCAAGGACCCGAACCAGAATATCAACTGGACTGTTCCCGAAGGCGGCGGCGGCCCCAACTACCCCGGCATGTAGCGGGGGCGCCGTTCCCGTGCGTCGTTGTCCTCGCGCCCCGGCACCTCGTGCGTCAAATCGACGGCTGGCCACGTAACCGGCGGTGCCACACCTTGTGGCAACGCCGGAACAGGGTTGGGCACGCGTGAAGCGCAAGGGCTGGCACATTTGGCTTGTGGTGATCGCTCTTGCGATCCGCTTCCTCGTGCCGCCGGGGTTCATGGTCGGCACGGCGGATGCCGCAGGTCTGCCGACCATCGTCATCTGCACCGCTAGTGGCTTCAAGCAGGTTGCCATCGGTCCCGATGGCCAGCCTGTCGAACATCAGGCGCCGAGCGCCGAAGAGCCGCCGTGCGCCTTCGCGTTCCCGGCGTCGGTCCTCATCCCTCCGGATCAGTCGCAGCCGTCTTTCTCGGCTCGATGGACATCCGTCGACCGCGTCGCCCCTCCCACGCTGGCGTTCGTGTCTTATGCGGGCCATGCGTGGCGGGCGCGAGCGCCGCCCTCGCACCAGAAACTGGCCTGAACACCTTGGTCCGACGAGCGAAGTCGAACGCGCTGACAGCGCGACGGCTTGGCGTACGTGGACCTGACACCGCCACTCTGGTCTGAAAAGACATCCATGATCCCGAACGACGTCCGATTGCGCCTGATGGCGCAGTCAGGGCCGGCGCTGATTGCGTTGGCTCTGACACTCGCTGCCGTGGTTTGTCTCGGCGAAGCCCACGCCCAGCATGGGCCGCCCACGGCGTCTCATCCGCACGCGTCAGGCATGCCTCCACCGGTTCCTGTCGGCGTACCGGCGCCACACATGCCGCCTGCTGGCAAGGCGGTCATGACCTACAGTACGCGATGGGTGGTCAACGACGGTCTCGTCGCGGGCGACCGCAAGGTGTCGCCCGAGTGGGTCGTCCTCAATGTTCCGAATGCCAATGCCCCGCCAACCCAGCTCCGCCGCGTACCGCTGAGTAGCGTGACCCACATGCAGATGCTCGGCATTGCCTACGGAGTGAGCTCTTGGCTCAGCCTGTCGGCCGGCACGTCCTATCTCGAGAAGCGCCTCGAGACCCTGACCTTTTCAGGCATGGCCGGCACAGTCCGCCGGGGGATCAGCACGGAGGACACGGAGGGGCTGGGGGACAGCCGGATCGGCGCCAACGTGAAGCTCTTCCAGGCGCCGGGACAACAGCTTCACGCGGGCCTGGCGTTGACCTTGCCCACCGGGTCGATCACGGAGCGCGTTCGCCCACTGCTGCCCAACGGCACGATCGGTGACAGCCGTGCCGGGTATTCCATGCAGCTGGGAACCGGCACCGTGGACCTTGCGCCGGCGTTGACCTGGTTCGGCCACCAGGGAGCCTTCGGCTGGGGCGCCGCCTATCGCGGCCGCCTCGCACTGGAGGACGCGAACGCTGAGGGCTACCGCGTCGGCGACATGCACCTGCTGACCGGTTGGGCGACCTATCGGCTGACGCCGCTGTTGTGGGCCTCGGGGCGATTGGAAGCGTCGACCCAGGATCGCATCCATGGTCGCGACCCTCAGATTGCCGGCGCCGGTGTCGGTGCCGATCCAGCCAACTTCGGCGGCGAGCGGGTCGAGGGCTTCCTCGGCCTGGATGCCCGTGGCCCCGTACCGGGCCTCGGCGTGGCCCGTCTCGGCGTGGAAGTCGGCGTCCCGTTTTACGAGCGCGCGAACGGGGTCCATCTCGCCCGCGACTGGTCCGCTCAGATCTCGGCGGCGATCCGCTTTTGAACGCACCTGCGGGGGCGCGCCTTCGGGCGCGCACCGCCCCACCCCGAACGGCTTCCAGAAGGCTCTGAATGAAAGGATCTACCATGCTGAGGAAAATCACGCTGATCGCTGCTCTGGCGCTGGCCATGGCGATCGAGGTGCTTGTTCCCCGACCGGCACTGGCGCAGGACGCCAAGCCCGGTCTGTTCATCAACCTGACGACCGACGACACGTGGTCGGCGGCGAAAGCCATCATGTTCGCCCACGACAAGGCCCTCAAGAATGGCCACAAGCCCGTCGCGATCTGGCTCAACGTCCGCGCCGTCTATCTGGCGGACAAGAAGCGGCCGTCGCATGTCCACGGGCTGATGCGCGACAAGAATGCCTCGATCCACGACATGCTGCAGGCGTTCATCAAGGATGGCGGCAAGGTGATCATGTGCCAGGCCTGCACGGCCGCCGCCGGCCTGAAGCAGGACGACTACATCGACGGCGTGGTGATGGGCGACTGGCCGACGGTCTCGTCGCTCCTGTTCGACCCGTCCGTGAAGACGCTGTCGTGGTGATCTGCGCCAGGACTGGCTTGCGTCGACGGGGCCACGCCCCGGCGCCGCTGCGCTGAACCACGCTCATCGATCGAGGCCGCGACGTCGGATCGTGGCGCCGCGGCTCTCGAAAAGTTCAACCCCTGACACCACCTGTCCAGAAACCGGAGACGACATGAAACGCTTTATTTCGAATCTCACCGCCGCAGCGCTGATCTGCCTCGTGGCGACGGCTGTTGAGGCGGCCGATTACACGCTCGGGACCCTCAAGATCTCGACGCCCTGGTCCCGTGCGACCCCGGCAGCCGCGAAGGTCGCCGGTGGCTTCATGGTCATCGAAAACACGGGCAACGAGAGCGACTTCCTCATCGGTGGCTCGCTCGTCCGCTCGGGACGCGTGGAGATTCACGAGATGGCGGTGGTCAACGACATCATGAAGATGCGCGAACTGCCCGAAGGGCTCGAAATCAAGCCCGGGGCGACGATCACCTTGAAGCCCGGGGGCTACCACGTGATGTTCATGGAGCTGAAGGAGCCGCTGGCCGAAGGCGACAAGGTCGAAGGAACGTTGATCTTCAAGAAGGCGGGCACGGTGAAAGTCAGCTACGAGGTGAGGTCGCGAGGCGCCAAGGGCGGCGGCCACGGCGGCCATGGTGGAAAGCACTGATGAAACTGAGATCGATCCTTGCGGGGGTGGCGATTGCCACCCTCGTGATCGCTGCGATTGCCGGTGGCACCTTGCTCGTGACGCGGACCTTCATGCCGAAGGGCGGCTTCGCGTCGTTGGTCGGCGGTCCCTTCGTAATGACGGCCCACGACGGGCGCCGGCTTACCGACAAGGACCTCGCCGGCAAACCGTTCGCGATCTTCTTCGGCTTCACGCAATGCCCGGACGTCTGTCCGACGACGATGCTCGAGGTCGCCAACATGATGGAGCGCCTCGGAGCGGATGCCGATCGCATGCGCTTTCTCTTCGTCACGGTCGATCCGGAACGTGACACGCCGGACCTGCTGCGCGACTATCTGTCGAGCTTCGACAAGCGGATCGTCGGCCTCTACGGATCGAAGGAGGAAACGGAGCGTATCGTTAAGGCCTATCGCGTCTTCTACGAGCGCGTACCGACCAAGGAGAGCTATACGATCAACCACACGGCGACCATGTTCGTGATGGATCATCGTGGCCGGCTCGCGAAGACGTTGGCTTTCGGCGAGGACGAAGGCTCGCGGCTCGCGAAGCTGCGGGACGTCATCGCGCTCTCTCGCCAGTCCGGTGGCTGAGCGCCCCGTCTGAAGCCGTCCGCTTCGATGTGAAACGGGCCGGCCACGTCGCCGAGGAGAACACACGATGAGCGCCATTCAGTGGATTGCCGTCTGGGGCGTCGTGTCCTTGCTGTCGGCGGTGGCGGGCGGCTTTCTGGCTGCCGCGAAGAACCGCGATCACTCCTGGTGGGCGGCGTGGTGTTTCGTGCTGCCGCCCATGATCCTCATTCTGCTGCTGATGCCGGCCAATCGCGGCCCGCGTCCCCGGCGGCCCTCCATGGAGGAGGAAGACCGGGAGCGCGAATGGCTTTGATGCGACGGCGGTCGATGACCGGGTGACAGCGGCGGCCCTGGCGGCCCGCCGCCGAAGTTACTCGAGCACCGGTACCAGTTCAGCAGGGTCCTGCGGACGACGCACGCGGCCCTCGAGGTGGGCGCCCTGATCGACGCTGAGTTGCTGGTGGTGCACGTCGCCCTCGACACGAGCGCCCGATTTCAGCGTGACGTTGATCGCCTTCACGGTCCCGGCGACCTCACCGTGCACGATCACGCTGTGGCCAGAAACGACGCCCGTCACGTGGCCCTTTTCGCCGATGATGACTTCGTGCCCGACGACGTCGCCCTCGATCTTGCCTTCGACCTGCAGCGTCCCGCGCGTGATGATGCGCAAGCCTTGGCCGACGATCGTCAGATCGTTTCCGATGATCGAGATGGTGCCGCCGCTCGCGCTCGTTGCGGGACGGGAGGCACTCGAGGGTGATGCTCCCAAGGCGTTGCTCGCCACCCCGCTCGACGGCGGTGGAGCGAAGAGCGCATCGTCGGCTCGATCGACCGACTTGATCTGGTTGATAGACTTTGCAGCAGCAGGTTGACGCGTGAACATGACTCCGGCCCCCAATCGAGAATGACACCCCTCCGGGATCGATGGGCACATGGTCGCGTGTCCGAAATATGTCGGTCGTGAGTGCTACCGCGGCGCTGGGCGGCCTCGTGCGGGCGTCAGGCAGCCATGGCGCTGGGGGATTTCAGGGCCAGCCGCGTGGCTCGCAGTCGCCGTCCCGTCTGCTCGCGCTCCCGCTGCGGCAGCATGTCGAGGCTCGGCCAAAGCCCGGTGATCAACGTCCGCGCGTAGCCATTCGCGTGCCCCGCTCTGCGGAGCGCGGCCGCCGCCCCGTGATGATCGTAGGCGAGACGATGCGTCGACAGGAGAGCTCCCTGTTCCGTCGGCGTGATGAGGCCGTACCACACGTCCGGCGTCCCATCGTTCGCAGGCATGCCGACGACACCGGCGTTGAACCACGTCTGCCGGCCCGAGCGGGTGATGAAAGGCACGCCGCAATGGCCGGCGATGATGACGTCTGCCGGATCGAGCGCGCATTCCTGGCTGAGCAGATCCTTGTCGGAGGCGAACACCCAGCGATTGATCTCCGAGACGGCGCCGTGCACGACGCGATAGTTGAGACCACCCATGGTGAAGCGGAACGTATCTGGCAGCTGTCCCATCCAGCGCCGCATCTCGTCCGAGGTGTGCGCGGCGGCATAGGGATACCAGCCCTTGGCGAGCGCCGCGCACGCACTGCCATCCTCGAAATTGCAGGCGCAATCGTCCGCTCCGGCGGCGATCTGCTGCTCGCAGTTGCCCTGGATCACGTGGCAGCCCCATTCGGCGATCAGCCGGCTGGTCTCGTCCGGCTCGCAGCAGTAGGCGACGACATCGCCCGTGCAGATGACGCGCTCCGGGGGAATGCCGAGCCGCTCGGCTTCGGCCTTTGCGGCTACGGTGGCACGCAGGTTCGAATACGGGCCTCCGATAACCATGACGGGGCGCGCGTCATTGTCGAAATTCTGGATCATGGGGGAAAGGTCCGTCCTCGGCATGGAGGCTACTGGTTAGCGCTCTCCCGGCGGTGCCTCAAGCTGCGTCGGCAGCGGGCGCCATCACGTTTCCGGGAGGTTCAGGGGCCGCCGTCCCGCGGCTCATTCGAGGCCGAGCGAGGCCATGAACTGGCTCGTGAGCGCCAGCGTCCGCCGCCGGATGTCACCCGGTCCCCACGCCCGCGCCCGCCCGAGGTCCTGTGAGATGGGGAACGCGCTGCGGGCATAGATCTCGCGCTTCTGGACGAAGTCGCGGTTTCCGGCAGCGTTCTGCTCTCGTTCGGTGAGCAGCGTCAGATTGCCGAGGGTGTGGCGGAGCAGCGCCGCCTCGCCCTCGTCGACGAAGTCCGAGGTCCACTGTCCTGTCGTCATCGGGCGTTGCGGAAACACATGCTCGACCGTCGCTTCGGGCGCGATCGAAACCGCGCCGTCACCTTCGAGGCTGGCGTTGATCCTGAGCAGCAGGAACAGCTTGTAGGGGCGCCGGATGAAGTTGGCGCCGATCAGCACGGCGCGCACGGCGCGTTTCTCGTCTGCGGTGATATCGAGCGGCCCACCGGGCTCGTGCTGGCGATCGGCGTCGATCGCCGCAAGAAGCTCGATATAGCGCCGATCGCGGCGCGAAATGTCTTCGGCCCGGATCATCTGGCACCACGCGAGCGCCTCGAGACGGCGGAGGAAAAGGAGCGTCTCGGGATCGTCGAAGTCGCGGCGACGCAGCCAATGCAGGACGGGTAGCCGCCACGTATCGTGACGCATCACCCACGACAGATACTGCAGGCGACGGAAGACCGGACCTGGCGCCGCGGCAGGGTTCTGCGCTCCCGCGAGCATCTCGACGTAGCGGCGGCCGACGGGCCTCAGATGATCGAGGATGAAGCTGCCGACGCCGTCGGCGCTGTCGAGATCGAACGCCCGGCCGACGGCCGCATCTGGCGTGTCGCTCGGCACAGTTCGGGTCTGCAGGGTCGCGAGATCCTGGAACAGGCCCTCCATGCGCTCGCGGCCGAGCCGGCTTTCGAGGCTCTCCCAGACCGACTGCGCCAACTCGCGGACGTCCTTGCCGCAAAGTCCGAGCGCCCGGCTTTTCAGCAGATCGCTCACGTGTGGCCTGATGCCGGTCTCGTGCAGGGACGTGAACAGCAGGCGCGCGGCGCCCTCCTCGCCGACGCTGACGACCACCAGCCACGTGCGCTCGAGCACGAACAGGGCTAGGTCTCGCCGTTCTTCGGGCGTCAGTCGCACGATGCGCCGCTGGATCGCCTCGCGATTGTCGAGCAGCGCGCTCTGGCTCGGCGACAGGTCGTCGAGACCCGTCACCACGGGGCTGGTCATGGCGCCCGGAGTCTGTACGGCCGCGAGCAGGAGTGGGCTGAGGTCGCGCAGCGTGCTCAAGCGGGGCTGGCGCCCGTCATCGGCCAGGCATAGCCCGAGCCGGCTGCGCAACCCCAAGTCGTATTCGAGATCGCGCAGCGCCGCGAGAATGATGGTGAGGGTGATCAGGCGTTGATGACCGTCCGCGATGTCGAAGCCCTGCGCGCCGCCCTCGCCCGTGACGATGATGTTGCCGAGCGGGTACCAGTCCAGCGGTTCCGAGCCGAGCGCATGCCGGATCAGATCCTGCAGCAGGCGCTCGGCATGCTCCGTTTGCCAGGCATATCCGCGCTGGAAGTAGGGAACAGCGAGTGTCTTCGCGCTGAGGAGGAAGCTCTCCACGGTATGGCACTGGCTGGATATCGGAGACGGCATGCGGTTCCTCGCGACGGCCCGGCCGCGAATATAGGCGGGGACGGGAAAGGCGCGCGCGCAAGAAGAGGCATCGCCCGGGGAATATCAGATTCAACCTCGGCGCGTAGGCCCACGGAGGAATTGTCCCGTCTGGATCTCCCGCGTGACGGTTCAGTCAGGTCCGGGCCCCACCGGATCGTCCGCTCTGATTCCATGTGCGGTGCGCCGGGGCGGCAGTTTCCAGAGACGGCAGAGGATGGCCATCAGCCGCTCTTCGCGCTCGAGGACGCTATCCGGTGTCCAGGCCGAAAGATCTGCGAGCTGTCGGGTCAGCGCCGGCGCGTTGCCGGCATCGTCGAGGAAGATCGCCATCTTGTCGGCGAAGTCCCTGTTCTTGGCCCGTTCGTTCTGCTCGCGGGTGACGAGGATGAGATTTCCCAATGAATGCGTGCACCGCTCTCGCAGCGCGGCATCGGCGAATGAGGTGCGCCACGCTCCGTTCCGGCCCGGCTTTTGCGGCAGGATGTGTTCGACTGTGAAGCGTGACGGGTCGAGACGTTGCGGCGTACCGGCGATCTCGTCGTTGAGGCGGAGGAGAACGAGCTTGCAGATGGCCTGCCCACGCTGATGCAGAGCCCTCAGGTTGAAATGGATGAGCTTCTGCTCGTCTCGCGTCAGGTCGATCGGATTTTGTGGGCCATCGAAAATGTTCTGACGGGCGGCGTCGATCACGGCCTTGAACCGCTGCACGCGCTTGTCCGAGCCGAGGCCGAGTACGCGCATTCCGTAGGAGAGACGTTCGAGCCGCTCGCACTGCTCGGCGAGCCAATCGGGATCGCCACCGTTCATGCGCCAGATGACCATCAGCGGCGCCACCCAGTCGGCCCCCTGCAGCCATCCGAGATAGCTGACCGCCCGGTCGATCCTCTCGGGCACGAGGCTCCGGCTGGTGCCGCAGCGCTGGATCGTCTCGAGAATGTCCGCAAAGGGCACCAGCGTATGCGCGACGAAGGCATCGGCGGTGCCGGCTCGCTCGATGAGCGTCCTTAGATCCTCGATGGTCCGCGACCGGGTCCGCCCCTCTGCTGTCCGGACGTGCGTCAGGAGATCATCGAGGCTGCCCCCGAGGCGTTGCTCCATGTCGGCCCAACGGCCCGCGACTGTGGCCTGCCTTGCCGCGGGGATGGCCCCGAGGATCTGGGCCTTAAGGATGTCACCGCGCGCCAGCGGCTGCCCGCGATCGTTGAGCACCGAGAAGATCGTGTGCGCGCGATCGATCGAGTGCGTCGAAATCACCGCGCAATGGCATCGCTCGAGGAGGAAGCGGAGCAATCGGTGCCGTCTGACGGCGGTTTCGCCGACCAGCGTCGACATGAGCTGCTCCCGCACCGCGAGGACGCGCTCGGCGGGTGCCGGCAGGTTCTCTTCGTCCGGCATCGTGGCGGTGGCGCCGGGGTCCTGGACGTAGCTTCGGAAAAACGTCGCGACGGATGCGTTGGGCTTGAGTACGACGGCGTCCGCGGCCGGGCCCGTCCGGGTCCTCGCGGCTCGGGTGCGCATCACGTAGGGCGCCGCCAGCGTGCGTCCGTCCTCGTCCTCGTAGGCCGCGATGTCGCGGAGGACGGCGAGCAGGATGGTGATGGTCATCAACCGCTGAAGCCCGTCGACGATGTCGGAGCGCGTTGGCTCTCCGTCATCCTCGTGGGGCTGGCGCATGAGCACGACCGCGCCGAGAAAGTAAGACGTCGCTTCGTCGTCGGGATCGTCGGAGGCAATCAGGACGTCGTCGAGGAGCTGTGTCGCGTGCGCCGGTGTCCACGAATATCCCCTCTGATATCCAGGCGCGGCGAGCCCGGCCGGATCCCCGAGGATCTCGGCAAGTGTCGCGGTTCTGGCCTCGAAGGGAGTTGGCATGACGGCTGTGGCCCGCTCTGGCGATCGCGGTCGGGAGCCTCGTCCGTTCACGGATCGGGAGCGACGGTGAGGGCCGTTGCGATAGCACGCCGCCGGGTCGGATCACAACAGACGGAAGCGGCGCGCCCGCAGGGCGATGGCCGTCCTCTGTCGCGCTACTGGCGAGCGAGGACGATGCGAGCCATCCATGCGACGTCGCGGCGCCTGAGGGCCAGCTTCTCGGACACCGCCCCGAACGCACTGACCTCGATCCGGGAGGGCGTGGCCGCAACGAGCAGCCGCGGCATGACGGGCATTCCGGCGGGCTTGAGCAGCACGCGAT
>JBGSJD010000353.1:0-1854 GCA_041742195.1 Hyphomicrobiaceae bacterium | reverse complement strand
CATCGAGGGACTGCGCGTCGCCGACGCCTCGATCATGCCCCAAGTGGTCGGCGGCAACACCAACGCGCCCTCGATCATGATCGGCGAGAAGTGCGCGGCCATGGTCCTCGACGACGCCGGCCGCGCCTGACCCACGCCCCTGGCTCGGTCAGTATCGCGTGGCCGCCTTGGCCTCATTGGCCGAATCGCGCGGCATCGTCGCCCAGATCGCCCCGAGGATCGCCATCGCGACGAGCCCTCCGACCCCGATGATCCGCATCGCATCGGGCGACGCGAAGGTGCCGAACAGTTGCCCCGCGATGTAGTGCCCGAGCATCGACGAGCCGATGAAGAACGAGAGGACGCCCGTCGCGCGCCCTCTGTGCTCCGGCGGCGTACTGACGTGCACCAGCGCATATTGCGTTGCCGAGAAGCACGCTACCGCCGCCCCCATGACGAGCAGCGCGACAATCGCCGTCTGGACGGTCAGATGCAGTGACAGCAGCAAGAGGACGACCAGCAGCACGACCGGACCCATGAAATAGAACCGGAACAGCGACCGCTCGCTTCCCGCGACGCCGACCAGCATCGCGCCCAGCGTTCCGCCGACGCCCTCGAGCGACGACATGGCGCCGACGAAGAACGGCGTCAGCCCGAAGTCCTTCTGCGAGATCACCGGCACCATGGTGAGGAACGGAAAGCAGCAGAGGTTGTGCACGAGCGTGATCCCCATGATGACGCCGAAGCGCCGGTTGAAGATCAGCCCTTTCGGAATGGAGAGCGCCGCGAGCAGCCCCTTGCCTTCGCCACGGTTCACTGCTGGGGCGGGCGTGAGGCGCACAGCCATCTCCGCGCAGACGAGATAGGAGACCGCGATCAGCGCATAGATGCCCTCGATGCCCATCAGCTGATACGTCGCCCCGCCGAGCAGCGGCCCGATGGCCCGTGTCGCATACGTCGTCGCGTTGTCGAACCCCAACGCCGTCGCGATCCGCTCCGGCCCCGCCACGTCCGCGATGAGCCGCCGCCGCACCGGCATGTCGATCGTCCAGAACACGCCCGAGAGGAACGTGGCCGCCGCGACCGCCTCGTAGCTGGCGTTGCCCGTCGCCATCAGCACCGTCATGCCGATGCTCGCCACCGCCAGCAGCAGCGTCGAGCCCGCGAGCAGCGATTTCCGGTCATACCGGTCCGCGAGCGCGCCGACGAAAAACCCGAGGATCGCGTAGGGCGACATGCGGATCAGCGCCAGCAGCGCGACCAGGGGCGGCGACTTCGTCAACTCGTAGGCATAGATGCCGAGCGCGATGAACTCGAGCCATCGCGTGATGCCGGTCAGCGCGCCGGCCACCCAGAGCCGTCGATAGTCACCGCTCTCGAAGAGCCCGCGGACGGGGCCAAGCATGGCGCTGATCAATGGAGCCGGTCCCCGTCGACAGGATCGAGCGCCCACGCGAGACCAGCAGCCAGACGGCCTGAGCAGTATTCGAGATGCAGCACCCGCCGCCGTGTCGGCCGTCGCGCCCGCTGCGACCGATGCAGCAGGAGCGGGCTCATCACGAGGATATCGCCACGCTCCGCGAGACACAGCCGGACCGGCGCGTCCGCGACCAGTGCTTCGATGCCATCCCGGGGCAGTCGTCCGTGGCGATGCGTTCCAGGCGCAACTTCCAGCGGCCCATCGTCCTCACCGCACGTATCGAGATGGACCCGGAGCGTCACCATCTGCTCGAGCAGCGACACCGGCGGCTCGGCATGCACGACGCCCGACTTCGACGTCCAGGCGCCGAAGCCCTCCGTCTCGCGCCGCTCGGCGAGCGCCACGCTCCGGTCCTGATGCCACGGCACGAACCAGTTCGCCTCGGCGGTCTTGCC
>JBGSJD010000352.1:0-2830 GCA_041742195.1 Hyphomicrobiaceae bacterium | reverse complement strand
AGGTGACGGGCCGCGCCGGCCGCATGGCGACGCGCGGGCGCGGTTTCGTCCAGACGCACATGCCTGACCATCCCGTCATGCAGGCCATCATCGCCAGCGACCGCGAGGCCTTTCTCCATCACGAGATCGCCATACGCCAGTCGGGCCTGCTGCCGCCGTTCGGACGGCTGGTGGCGCTGGTGGTCTCGGCCAAGCACAAGGACAGCGCGGCGGCCTTTGCCCGCGAGGTCGCCCGTCGCGCACCGGCTGCAGAAGAGATCCAGGTTCTCGGCCCCGCCGAGGCGCCCATCGCCCTCATTCGCGGGCGCTACCGTTGGCGCCTGTTGCTGAAAGCGTCGCGCGAGGCCGACGTACAGGCCTACATCCGCGAATGGCTGTCTCGCCTGCCGGAGGTGAAAGGTGATCTCCGCCTGTCGGTGGATATCGATCCCTACAACTTCCTCTGACGGCGCCAGAGCGCCATCAGTCCTTCCCCGCGCCGCCATCCGAGAAGCGTCCGTCCCGCCACGCGAGCGCGGCCTTCAGGCTTTGCTCCTTCCGGATGCGCTGGAACTCGGCCTTCTCGGCGCTCGGCGTCGCATTGAGGATCACGTCGATGTCGAGCGACGCCTTGAGCGCATCCCGCATGCCCATGATCTCATAGGTCCGGTTCATGGCCCGCTTGGTGAAGAACACCGACGGCCCCGCCGCCGCCGCGATGTCGAGCGCCATCCGCCGGCCGGCGGCCAGAAGCTCGTCGGCCGGCACCACATGATTGACGATGCCGATCGCGTGCGCCCGGGCCGCATCCATCTTGTCGTTGCCGGTGAGCAGCATTTCCTTGGCGTGCTTCGGCAGCACGGTCCATGGCAGCAGCATGGCGACGATGCCCGTCCCGAAGCGCACTTCCGGTTCGCCGAAACGCGTACCCTCGGCGGCGATGGTGATGTCGCACGCGAGTGCCACCTCGAAGGCGCCGGCCATGCAGAACCCGTGCACCAGTGCGATCGTCGGCTTCGGGCAATCCCAGAACGCCATGATGAAATCGAACTGTCGCTCCATCTGCCGGCGCACATGATCGACCGTCGACATGTCGCGCTCGGCTGAGGCCTTCATGTCGAACCCGGCCGAGAACGCACGCCCCGCACCGCGCACGAGCACGCAACGCACGGCATCGTCCTCCGCCACCTGCTTCAACGCGGCCACGCACTCGTCCATCGCCTCGTTGTGGAAGGCGTTGAGTACCTCAGGCCGATTGAACGTCAACGTGGCGACAGGGCCGTCCTGCTCGAGTTCGATGAAGCGCCAGCTCACGGCGTGCCCTCTCAGCTTTTCGCGAGTCCGACGATGCGCGCCAACATGGCGCTCTCCGGATTGGCGAGGTCCTCGACGATGGTGAAGTGATTGGTATCCGGCACCACCACGCACTCCGCCTTGACGCCGGCCTTGCTCCAGGCGGCCGCAATGGCGAGGCTCTGGCGGATGAATTCCTGCGACTCAGCTCCCCCCGCCGCCGCGATGAACGTGCGATCCTTCGGCGGCGCCGGCCAGAACAGCGGGCTCGCGTCGCGCGCTTTGGCAGCGTCCAGTTTCAGGGCGTCGTTGAGGCTTGTCGGCACGAGCGGCTCCAGGTCGAACACCCCCGAGATCGCATACGCCGAACGCACGAGATCGGCCGGCACGCCCGACACTTTGGTCCAGTCGGTCGCCAGCATGGCTGCCGCGAGGTGTCCACCCGCCGAATGCCCGACCACGACCGGCCGCTGTTTGGTTTTCTCCCACACGGCCTTCATGAACTGTCGGAGTTCGCTGACGATCTGCATGATCGAGACCGATGGGCAGAGCGGGTAGGACGGAAGCGCGATTTGCACGCCACGGGCGTTGAGTTCCTTGGCGAGGAACGCATTGTCCTTCCGATCGCCGCGTTGCCAGTAGCCGCCATGAATGTAAACGACGAGCGGTGCCGACGCCGCGCCCGAGGCGGGCTTGAAAAGATCGTACTTGTTGCGCGGGCCACTGCCATACGCGATGTCGTTCTCGACTTTGGCCGAGGTCCTGTAGGCCTCCGACGCCTTGGCCCAGCGTCCCTGGATCTCGGGGTGCTCGGGCACGCGCTTTCTATTGTTGTATTCGGCTTCGAGGTCGAGCGCGGCCATGGTCGGTCCTGATCCTTGCGATGTGTCGAGTGACTTGGGAGGAGTCCGCGGGCACGCCGCCCGCGGGAATGGCAGCGCGTGCCTCAGGGATGCGGTCCCCACGGCGCTTCTGTCATCAGCTTGACCTCCTGGCTCATCACGAGCGGCCGGAACTTCGAGGCGAAGCCTTCGACGAAATCCTTGTTCGCGAACACGGCCGCCCAGTGCGCGCGTCGGTCGGCGTCGTCCTTGAACTTCCAGATGTGGACGAGCTGGTTGATCATGCCCGTGTCGGCCACGAAGTAGCCGACGAGATGCTTGTCGTGTCCGCCCGACTTTAGGGCCGGGAAGCCGAGCTCGATGTAGAGCTTCTGCGCTTCGCCCATCTTGCCGACTTGGAGCGTGTAGGTGCGCATTTCATAAAGGGCCATGGACGTATCCTTTTGTTCTGGTGCTGCTATTGAGGCACTGGCCGCGCGGCGACGCAAGCCGTGCAGTCAGCTCCGTGCGCGATAGAGCACCCGGCCTTCGAAGAGACGTCGTGCGGTGCGGTAGACGGCGGCATACTCGGCACGCGGCCCGTCGGCGCTATCGGTCACGTGCGCGTCGACCACGATAGTCCCCGAGGGATGCCCGATGCGGATGGCGGAGTGCTCGCGCCGGAGGCCGCGCACCATCTCGGCCGGGATGGAGCCGGCGAGACGTGTCGCAACCGC
>JBGSJD010000351.1:0-7905 GCA_041742195.1 Hyphomicrobiaceae bacterium | reverse complement strand
GTGGTCGCCGCACGAGATCAGGGTCGAGAGCCGCCAGGCCATCCCGAAGCTCGCGGCGTGGCTGGCCGAGGCCCACGGCGTGACGTTCCTCCGCTCCACGCTCGTCAGGACCGTGGCGCCTCCGGTCATCGAGACGACGCGCGGCCCCGTCCATGCCGAGACGGCCATCGTCTGCCCCGGGCACGATTTCCTCGGCCTCTTTCCGGAGCGGATCGCGACCTACGGGCTCACGACCTGCAAGCTGCACATGATGCGGGTCGCGCCCGCCGCGGACCGGCCGCGGCTCGACACGGCCGTGATGTCCGACCTCGGGATGGTGCGCTATCTCGGCTATGCGGAGCTGCCGGAGGCGGCGGCGCTGAAGGCTCGGCTCGAGGCCGAGCAGGGCCAGCACCTCGCTCATGGCGTCCACCTCATCGCCGTCCGGTCCTCCGACGGTTCGCTGGTCGTCGGTGACAGCCACCACTACGGCGAGACGGTGGATCCGTTCGCGCCGAACTTCGTCGACGACCTCATCCTCGACGAGCTTGATCAGGTGCTCGATCTCGGCGCGCGGCGCGTCGTCGAGCGGTGGACCGGAACCTACGCCTCGGCATCGGACCGGCTCATGCTGGTCGACCGGCCGTCCGACGCCGTCAGGATCGCCATCGTGACCAGCGGCACCGGCGCCTCGACGGCGTTCGCCATCGGTGAGGAGGTGATCGCGGAACTCTACGGAAGCCAAAGCAAGGGAGAGCGCTCGTGAGCGTCAAAGCCGTCGTCTTCGATTGGGCCGGAACCATGATCGACCACGGCTCGCGGGCGCCGATGGGCGCGTTCGTGAAGGTCCTCGGCGAGTTCGGCGTGGAGATCTCGGTCGCCGAAGCGCGGCGCCCGATGGGGCTGCCGAAGTGGGATCACATCAAGGCGCTGCTCACGCACCCCGACATCGCCCGCCGCTGGGTGGAGCGGCACGGCATGCAGCCGACCGATCGCGACGTCGATCGGGTGTTCGAGGTCTTCGTGCCACTCAATGCCGCCGTGGTCACGGATTTCGCGGATCTCATTCCGGGCACGCTCGAGACGCTCGCAGAGCTCCGGGGACGCGGGATCAAGATCGGCTCCACGACCGGCTACACGCGTGACATCATGGAGCGGCTGCTGCCGGTGGCGGCGCAACAGGGGCTGGCGCCGGATACCGTCGTCTGCGCCGGCGATCTCGCCGGTGGACGGCCGGCGCCACACATGATGTGGAAGTGCTTCCTCGACCTCGATGTCTGGCCGGCGTCCGCGGTGGTCAAGGTGGACGACACGGAGGCGGGCATCACGGAGGGTCTCGCGGCGGGGTGCTGGACCGTCGGCGTCGCGCTCTCGGGCAACGCCTGTGGCCTCTCGCGTAGCGAACTCGAAGCCCTGACACCCGCCGCACGGCAAGAGGCGAGGCGTCAGGCGACGCGGCAGCTCAGCCGTTGCGGCGCGCATGTGGTCATCGACAGCATCGCCGATCTGCCCGGCGTCATCGACGCCATCGATGGGCGGCTCGTCCGTGGCGAACGCCCCTGAACGCCCGGCGGGGCCTCACGTCCCGTTTTTCCACATTGCTGCCGTGCAGCATCGAAGGCATTTGCGCCCCTGTCACAAACAGGCCTTACTGCCACAGGGTCTCAGAAGTTTCCCAAAGAGGTAACGCATGTTGTCCAAAAGTCTCAGCGCCGCTGCGATTGTCGGCGCGCTCGCTCTTGGCACGCTGCCCGTGCAAGCGCAGACGGAAATCCAGTGGTGGCACGCCATGGGTGGCGAGCTCGGCCAGAAGGTGGATGCCCTCGCTAAAGGGTTCAACGAAAGTCAGAAGGACTTCAAGGTCGTTGCCATCTACAAGGGCAACTACACCGAGACCATGACCGGTGCGATCGCCGCCTTCCGGGCCAAGCAGCATCCGCACATCGTGCAGGTGTTCGAAGTCGGCACGGCGACGATGATGGCGGCACAAGGCGCCGTCTACCCGGTCTACAAGCTCATGAAGGACCAGGGCCTCCCGTTCGATCCGAAGGACTATCTGCCGTCGGTTACGGGCTACTACACGGACAGCGCCGGCAACATGCTGTCGATGCCGTTCAACAGCTCCACGCCCGTGATGTACTACAACAAGACCCAGTTCAAGAAGGCCGGCCTCGATCCCGAGAGCCCGCCGAAGACCTGGCCCGAGCTCGAGGCCGCTGCCAAGAAGCTTCAGGCCTCCGGCGTGAAGTGCGGCTTCACCACCGGCTGGCAGTCGTGGGTGCAGATCGAGAACTTCTCGGCCTGGCACAATGTCCCGATCGCCACGAAGTCCAACGGCTTCGACGGCCTCGACACGGTGTTCCAGATCAACTCGCCGCTGCATGTGAAGCACATCGCGCAACTCGGCGAATGGCAGAAGTCGAAGATCTTCGACTACGGCGGTCGCCGGTCCGACAGCGCTCCGAAGTTCTATACGCAGGAGTGCGCCATGTACATGAACTCGTCGGCCGCCTACGCGGGCGTGAAGGCCAACGCGAAGGACTTCGAGTTCGGCGTCGGCATGCTGCCTTACTGGCCTGACGTCGCCGGCGCGCCGCAGAACAGCATCATCGGCGGCGCCACGCTGTGGGTGCTCGATGGGCATGCCAAGGACACCTACAAGGGCGTCGGCGCGTTCTTCAATTATCTGGCGAAACCGGACGTCCAGGCCAAGTGGCATCAGGAGACCGGCTATCTGCCGATCACGCTCGCGTCCTACGAGCTGACGAAGACGCAGGGCTTCTATGACAAGAACCCGGGCACCGACACGTCGATCAAGCAGATGACGAACAAGCAGCCGACGGCCAACTCCAAGGGCCTCCGGTTCGGCAATTTCGTGCAGATCCGCGACGTCATCAACGAGGAACTCGAGGGCGTGTGGGCCGGCAAGAAGTCGGCGAAGGACGCGCTCGACGCGGCCGTTGCGCGCGGCAACGAGATGCTGCGCAAGTTCGAAGCGGCGAACAAGTAACGCCCGAACACAGCCTAGATCGATCCGGCGCCCCGGCGCCGGATCGATACCCTGCCCCCGCACCAGGCCTTCCATGGAAAAGCGCGTCGTCTTCAGATCCGCCTGGCTGCCCTATGCGCTGCTGGCGCCACAACTCCTGATCACGGCCGTGTTCTTCGTCTGGCCTGCGAGCCAGGCGCTCTACCAGTCGGTGCTGCTCGAGGACGCGTTCGGCCTGAAGAGCCAGTTCGTGTGGGCCGACAACTTCACGGCACTCTTCCGCAATACGGACTATGTCTCGTCGTTCGGGCGGACGGCCGTGTTCAGCATTCTCGTCGCGGGACTCGCCATGGGGATCGCGCTGCTGCTGGCGGTGATGGCCG
This sequence comes from Hyphomicrobiaceae bacterium, assembly GCA_041742195.1. Classification (GTDB taxonomy): domain Bacteria; phylum Pseudomonadota; class Alphaproteobacteria; order Rhizobiales; family Hyphomicrobiaceae. The sequence goes on along the minus strand of JBGSJD010000351.1, from coordinate 4,554 downwards.
ACCACGTCATTCGCGGCGCCACGACGTACAAGACATTCCTGATCTGGCCCTATGCCGTCGCGCCGGCCGTCGCGGGCGCGCTTTGGGTGTTCATGTTCAATCCCCGCATCGGCATCGTCGCCTACGCCATGCATTCGCTCGGCTACGACTGGAACCACCAGATCAGGGGCGAAGACGCCTTCGCGCTGATCACGATCGCCGCGGTGTGGAAGCAGATCAGCTACAATTTCGTGTTCTTTCTCGCCGGGCTGCAAGCGATCCCGAAGTCGCTTCTGGAGGCCGCGGCCATCGACGGCGCGGGGCCGGGAAAACGGTTCCGGTCGATCGTGCTGCCGCTCATCTCGCCGACCTCGTTCTTCCTCCTCGTCGTCAACATCGTCTATGCGTTCTTCGACACGTTCGGCATCGTGCACGCGACGACCAGCGGCGGGCCCGCCAAGGCGACGGAAATCCTCGTCTACAAGGTGTTCAACGACGGCTTCATCGGGCTCGATCTCGGCAGCTCGGCGGCGCAGTCCGTAATCCTGATGACCATCGTCATCCTGCTCACGGTCGTGCAGTTCAAGTACATCGAGCGAAAGGTTGCCTACTGATGGTGGAGCGGCGGCCGTGGCTCACCGTACTGGCTCACGTGACGTTGGCGATCGGCGTGCTGATGGTCGCGTTTCCGATCTGGGTCACGTTCGTCGCCTCGACGCATCGGCCCGAAGACATCATGACGGCGCCGATCCCGCTCTGGCCGGGCACGCAGCTTTTCGCGAACTACTCGGAGCTCTTGTTCAGCGGGCTCAAGAATCCCAGCGCCGGCGGCGTGCCGCTCTGGCGCATGATGGCGAACAGCCTCGTGATGGCGCTGATCATCGCGATCGGCAAGATCGTCCTGTCGTTCATGGCCGCGTTTGCGATCGTCTATTTCCGGTTTCCGTTCCGGATGGCGGCGTTCTGGCTCATCTTCATGACGCTGATGCTGCCCGTCGAGGTGCGCATCGTGCCCACCTTCAAGGTGGTCGCTGACCTCGGGATGCTCAATTCCTATGCGGGGCTCACGGTGCCGCTCCTCGCATCGGCGACGGCGACGTTCCTCTTCCGCCAGTTCTTCCTGACCGTCCCCGACGAACTCGCCGAGGCCGCCCGCATGGACGGCGCGGGGCCGCTCCGGTTCATGAAGGATATCCTGCTGCCGCTCTCCACGACCAACATCGCGGCGCTGTTCGTCATCATGTTCACGTTCGGCTGGAACCAGTACCTCTGGCCGTTGCTGATGACGACGGACCGGCAATACATGACCGTCGTGATGGGCATCCAGCGGATGATCAACGTGGCCGACACCGATCCGCAGTGGCCGATGGTGATGGCGGCCGTCATCCTCTCGATGTTGCCACCGGTCGCGATCGTCGTCGTCCTCCAGAAGTGGTTCATCAAAGGCCTGGTGGAAACCGAGAAGTGATCCCGGCCACGGCACGCGGCTCGATCTCCTGGCGGGTCCCATCGCCAGCAACGACGTAGGAACGGATACCCCGTATGGCAACGGTCGCACTGGAGAACGTCGGCAAGGTCTATCCGGGCGGCGTCGAGGCCGTGAAAGGCGTGACGCTCGATATCCCGGATGGCTCGTTCACCGTTCTTCTCGGGCCGTCGGGCTGCGGGAAGTCGACGCTGCTCCGGATGATCGCCGGGCTCGAGACGATCACCGCGGGGACTTGCCGGATCGCCGACCGGATCGTCAACGACGTCGAGCCGGCGGATCGTGACATCGCCATGGTGTTCCAGAATTACGCGCTCTACCCGCACATGAGCGTCTACGACAACATGGCGTATGGGCTACGCAACCGGCGGACGCCGAAGGACGAGATCGATCGGCGCGTGAAGGATGCCGCGCGCATCCTCGCCATCGGCGACTATCTCGATCGCAGGCCACGCGCGCTCTCCGGCGGGCAAAGGCAACGCGTCGCGCTCGGCCGCGCCATCGTGCGCGATCCGAAGGTGTTCCTCTTCGACGAGCCGCTCTCGAACCTCGACGCCAAGTTGCGGGTGGCGACGCGGATCGAGTTGCGCAAGTTGCACGAGAGGCTCGGGACGACGTCGATCTACGTCACGCACGACCAGGTTGAGGCGATGACACTCGGCGACCGGGTGGTCGTCATGCGCGAGGGGAGCGTGCAGCAGGTCGGGCCGCCGCTCGAGCTTTACAACAAGCCCGCCAACACGTTCGTCGCCGGCTTCATCGGGTCGCCGCCGATGAATTTCGCGGAGGTGACGTTCACCGAACGGGACGGGCGTCTCGTTGCGGAGGCGGACGGAATCCAGGTCGTCCTCCCGGACACCATGCGGCAGCGGATCGGGCGCAGCACCGGACGGACCGCTACACTCGGCATTCGCCCCGAAAGCCTGCGTATCGCGACGCCCGATGCCGATCGCAGCAACGCCATCACGGGCATCGTACAGGTGGTCGAGCATCTCGGCGCCGAATCGCTCGTCGCCGTCGACGCCGGCGGGCATCTGCTGATCGCCAAGGCCGACCCGACCATCACCCTCGTGTCGAACGAAACGGTGCGGTTGGCGCCCGACCCCGAGGCGCTGCATTTCTTCGATGCAACGAGCGGCGCGGCGCTCTGAGCCCACGTCGGCCGGGGCAAGACCCAATCTCATCCGCCCACCGAAACTCAGCCTTTCGTATCAGGGTTTATTTTTCCCCATGTCATGTGGCGTAAAGTGATGTTCTTTTCACATCGCTTTAATACGATCACGATCTATGTTGGCGATCGGGCGGGGAGCCGTGACGGCTGTGCCGGCTCATATATTCAGGGAGCGGGTTGCGATGCTTATCGCGCAATTGACCGACACGCATATCCGCGCGATGGGTCAACTGGCCTACGGTTGCGTCGATACGGCCGGATTCTTGGCTGCCGCAGTCGCACATCTCAATGCGATGCCCCACCAGCCCGAAGCCGTACTCATCACGGGCGACCTTACGGAGACTGGGACCGAGGAGGAGTACGCGCACTTCTGCGACCTCGTCGCGCCGTTGAAGGCGCCCATCCTGCCGATCCCGGGAAATCACGACGACCGGGACACGTTCGCGCGGATGCTGCGGCCGATGGCACCGATGCTGCCCAAATCGGGCGATCTTTCCTATGCCATGGACGTCGGCGATCTGCGCCTCATCCTGATCGACAGCATGGTCCCCGGACGGGCGCACGGCGACATCGGAGCCGAGCGCCTAGCGTGGCTCGACCGGCAACTTTCCGGCCAGCCTGTCATGCCCGCCGTGGTGGCACTCCACCACCCGCCGTTCGCCACCGGCATAGCCAAGATGGACGCCCATGGCTGCCAGAACGCCGAGGCGCTCGAGGCGGTGATGCTGCGTCACCCGCATGTGCTGGCCACGGTCTGCGGACACATCCACCGGACGGTGCTCACGACATTCGCCGGCAAGGCCGCCTCCATCGCGCCGAGCCCGGCGCACGCGATCGAGCTCTCGTTCCATCCCGATGCGCCACTGGAGTTCAGACTGGAGCCGCCGGGGATGCACCTGCACGCCTGGACGCCGGGCGCCGGCAGCGGGCGGCTCGTCACGCATCACGTCCCGATCGGAACGTTCAGTGGTCCGCATCCCTTCTTCGAGCCCGGTGGGCGGCCGGTCGGCCGACCGACGGCAGGGCACTGATAACGGTCAGATGAATACCCGCGGCTCGACCCGTGTCGGCAGACCTCCGGCAATCGCGGCGAGGCGAGCCTCATCGTGCAACTCGAAGCTTTCTCCGCTCCACGTGAAGATGCCGGAGCGGCGCAGGCTCGCCATACGCTTGTTGGTGTGCACGCGCGAAAAGCCGATGGTGTCGGCGAAATGATCCTGGGTGAACGGGAAGGTCACGCGATTGCCTTCGACCAGCCCCACGCTTTGCGCCCGTTGATAGAGAGCCAGCAGAATGAACGCGATGCGCTCGCTCGCCGAGCGCTGCCCGACCGTAACGAGAAAATCGGCGAGGATCGACTTGGCCTCGGCGGCGAGCCAGGTGACGTCGAAGCCCAGCGCGGGATGGCGCTCGTAAAGCGACCAGAGGCGCTTGCGCTCGAAGGCGCACAGGCGGACGTCGGTCAACGCCTCCACGCTGTGGAGCATGGTGCCGAAGACCGCGCCCTGAAGGCCGACGAGATCGCCCGGCATGGCGTAGTTGATGATCTGGCGACGACCGTCGTCGAGAAGCTGATAGCGGAAGAGCCAGCCGGACAGCACGGTGTAGACGTACGGCGACGCCTCGCCTTCGACGAGCAGGGTGTCGCCCTTGCCCAGGTGCACCTCGCCGACCTTGAAGTGGTTCACGAAGGCGAGTTCGTCCGGCGTGAACTCGCGGAACGTTCCGAGCCCGCGTATCGGGCAGGCCCGACACGCGACGACGCCACGGGTGATCAGCTTCTGATCCCGGCCGTTCTGCGCCACGTGACGTCCCCTCGCGTCTGATTGTCCGTTGCGCAGACGCTCGGGGCAGGGCGTGGAGATGTCAACCGGTCGCGGCGTGGGCAGCGCGATGCGGCGGGCCCACGTGCGCCACA